>JBDHRR010000014.1:0-45521 GCA_039807685.1 Burkholderiales bacterium | reverse complement strand
GGCTACAGCGGAACGCAGGCGATGACGCCGATGCCCGCACCCTCCGGCACCCACCCCAATTCACGCATCGCGTCGAAGACCTCGCGCTCGGTCGTATAGCGATGGTTCGGGGCGCCGCCCTGGCCGTCGTTGTACAGGCGGTACAGCGGGGTCGTCGCCACGGGGCAGGCGCCGGCACCGTCGGGCAGCACTACGTTGAAGACGGTGTCCTCGAACTGCCAGTTGGCATTGCCCTTGACGGTCGCGCACTCGGGAGCGAACGGCGTGTAGAAGTGAGAACTCTTCGGCGCGAACGATGTGCTGAAGAAGCGGCACACGTCGACGCTGCCGGGGGTGCCCGACACGAAGACGTTGAACGCCCTCCCGGTGCGCGCCCAGCCGACGAAGGTTCCGTTGTCGAGCTTGGTGATCTCGTCGACGCTCGACGTGATGAAGAAGTGGTCGAACTCCTGGTGGTAGTACTCGATCACCTTGCGCAGCGCGCTGGTCGTGAGCGAATTGCCGCCGGGGGAGCGGATGCCGCCGGCGGCGAGGAACACCGCCGCGTCGTACATGCCATCGGCGGTGTCCGCGATGGCGATGCGCACGCGATTGGGAATTCCCGGATTGGCGGCCGCCACGCACTCGAGCGGGAAGCTGAGGCCGTCGAGTTCCGTGTCGCGCACGCCGAGACGGTTGTCCACGAAGTGGTCGGCGTTGATCCCGGCGTTGATGGTGTTGACGCTCACCGGCAAGCCGCCGACGTTCGCGCAATTGACGCCGTTGACGAAGATGGCCACCACGTCGTTGAACTGGCTCCCGACGAATTCGTTGTATTCCTCGGAACCGAACACGTAGCGCACCGCGATCGTGTTGGCCGCCGGAGTGACGTCGAATTCGAGGATGGCGGCATCCTGCGTGAGATTGGGCGCGATGAGCGCATCGAGGTCGGCGTCGCCGGGCAGCCCGAAGTCGGTGCTCGTCGCGTCGAACTCGTTGGGGCCGGCGAGGTCGCTCACCCGACCCGTCGACAACACCACGCCGCTGGGAAGGCCGATGTCCGCCTGCGCATTCACGAACGTTCCCGCGGCGAGCGCGTCGCCGACGAAGCGTGCGTTACCGATGCTGACACCCGGCCCCGCGAGGAGCGCGGCCAGTCGTGCCGCGTCGGTATTGGCATCGATCGAGCCGATCCGGGGGCGCACCTGCGGCGCCTTGATGGTGCCAGTGCGCGGCGGTGCCGCGAGGGCGACGCCGACGATGCTGCAAGCGACGGCTGCCGCGGCAAGGACGCGCGTGGCGTGACGCATGGAAGTGTTCTCTTGACGAGGTCGGGCGCCGATTGTCGCCCACCGGGGCTCTTATGACAATGGCATCCTGCAGCCTACAGCGTGACCGGCGCAATGCGGCGGACCGCGGGCCGACGCGCGGCAGCGGGGCGCTCCTGCGTGCAGTTTGCTATCCTCGGCACGATCAGGACGATCCCCGGGGATGACAGGCATGAATGCACTCGACTTTGCAGGACGCACCGCGGTGGTGACCGGCGGCGCGCAAGGGATCGGCTTTGCCGTCGCACAGCGATTGGTGGCGGGCGGGGCGCGGGTGGCGCTATGGGATCGCGACGCGAATGCGCTGGCGGCGGCGGCCGCTTCGCTCGGTGCCGCCACCCACGCGCAGCGCGTCGATGTGGTCGACGCCACCGATGTCGAGGCGGCGGCGCGGGCCACCGCGGCTGCCTTGGGCGCGATCGACGTCCTCGTGTGCTCGGCGGGAATCACCGGACCGAACGTCCCGCTCGCCGACTATCCGCTGGACGACTGGAAGCGCGTCTTCGACGTCAACGTGCATGGCGTCTTCCTGTGCAATCGCGCGATCGTTCCGGTCATGAAGGGCAAGGGCTACGGCCGCATCGTCAACGTCGCTTCGGTCGCTGGCAAGGAAGGCAATCCCAATGCGTCGGCGTACAGCGCCTCGAAGGCTGCCGTCATCGCGCTCACCAAGTCGCTCGGCAAGGAGCTCGCGACGACGCCGATCCGCGTCAACTGCGTGACGCCGGCCGCCGTGCGCACCGCGATCTTCGACCAGATGACGCAGCAGCACATCGACTTCATGCTCTCCAAGATTCCGATGGGACGATTCGGATTGGTCGAGGAGATCGCGGCAATGATCGCGTGGCTCGCCAGCGAGGACTGCTCGTTCTCGACGGGCGCGGTATTCGACCTGTCGGGCGGACGCGCGACGTACTGACGCCGCCGCGCACCGCGGCAGGTCGCGAGCGCGCCGGCGTGCGACCCCGGGCGCCGACCTCACCGCACGTCAGTCGCCGCGCACGGCCAGAGCGATCTTGCCGACGAGCGCGCCCGATTCCATGAGCTCGTGCGCGCGTGCCGTGTCGGCCAGCGCAAAGGTCTGCGCCAGGACCACCTGCAGCTTGCCCGCGGCAAAGAGCGGCCACACGTTCTTGCGCAGCGCCTGGGCGAGCGCCACCTTGCGCGCGGTCGGGCTCGCGCGCAGCGTCGAGCCGGTGACCGTGAGCCGTTTCATCATGATCACGCGCATGTCGAGCTCGACGACGCCCGACTTGAGGAAGGCAATCTGCGCGAGGCGCCCGTCGGGCGCGAGCGAGCGCAGGTTCTTCGCCACGTAGTCGCCGCCGACCATGTCGAGCACGACGTCGACTCCCTTCTTCTGCGAGATTCGCCACACCTCCGCGGCCCAGTCCTGCGTCTTGTAGTTGAGCGCGTGGTCGGCGCCCATCGTGCGGCAGAAGGCGACCTTCTCGTCGGAGCCGGCGGTCGTGTACACCGTTGCTCCGAAGGCCTTGCAGAGCTGGATCGCCGTCAATCCGATGCCGCTGGTGCCGCCGTGGATCAGGACCGATTCGCCGGCAGCGACGTGCAGGCGATCGAAGAGGTTGTACCAAACGGTGAAGTATGTCTCGGGCACGCACGCGGCCTGGGCGAGCGAGAGTCCTTCCGGCAACGGCAGGCAGAAGCCCGCCGGGGTCGTGCAGTATTCGGCGTAGCCGCCACCGGGCGTCAGCGCGCACACGTGGTCGCCGACCGCCCAGTCCGTGACGTCGGCGCCGATCGCGGCGATCCGCCCGGCAACCTCGAGGCCCAGGATCGGCGATGCGCCGGGCGGGGCCGGGTAGTTGCCCGCCCGCTGGATGCAATCGGGCCGATTGACGCCGGCGTAGGCGACCTCGATCAGCACTTCGTCCGGCTTCGGTGACGGCACCGGGCCCTCGGCAACGACGAGCACGCTGGGCGGCCCGGGCTCGCGGAAATCGACGTGACGCATGGCAGCGGGAATGGTCATCGGGGACTCTCGTGATATTGGATCTCGACGTTGGCGGGACTGAGCCACTCGCGCAGGCGAGCGATGAGCGCGTCGTCGAGATTCACGCTCCAGGCGGAAGGCAGGTCGATGTCACCGACGATGCCGCCCGCGCTGCGGTACGTTACCGTAACCGGCTTGTCGCCGGGCCGGTGCGGTGCGAGCATCGCCTCCAGTTCGGCCGCCGCGGCGTTGCCGTTGACGGCGATGCGCAGGCGTTTCGCGCGCTGGCGCCGCATCGCGGCGAGATCGTGCAGGGCCTCGACGATGATGCGCAGACCCTGCGCCTCGCCGTCCTCGTTCATCCGCTGCGATACCTTGACCTCGGCGATCACCAGCTGGTCCTCGCGCAGCAACGAGCGTACCGCGTCGTAGGCCTCGTTGTACACCATCACTTCCTGCGACGCGTGGCCGTCGTCGAGCGTCACGAAGGCCATCTTGCCGCGCCGGCCGGACTGCACGCGGACCTGCGTGACGATGCCCGCCACCAGCACCTTGTCGGGGCGGGCGGCGAGGCTGGCGAGCGTCGTGCGCGTGATGTCCGCGATCTCACCGGCATCGGCACGGAACGGATGCCCGGAAAGGTAATAGCCGATCGCGGTCTTCTCCTGCGTCAGTCGCTCCGCCTCGGTCCACTCGCGCACCGCGGCGAGCGCGTGTCCGCGGCTCGCCGGCTCGTCCTCGCCGAAGAGCGATACCTGCGCGGCGCTCGCCTGCGCGCGCTGCGCGGCGTCGAGCGCCATGCCGACCGTGGCGAGCAGCGCGGCACGGCGCGGCTCGATCGAATCGAAGGCGCCGGCCCTGATGAGCGCCTCGATCGCCCGCCGGTTGACGGTGCGCTTGTCGATGCGTGCGCAGAAATCGAAGAGATCGCGGAACGGTCCACCGGCATTGCGCGCAGCGACGATCGCTTCGATGGCGGCTTCCCCGGTACCCTTGACGCCGCCCAGGCCGTAGCGGATGTGCTGCTCGTCGACCGGCTCGAAGCGGTAGTTCGACGCGTTGAGGTCCGGCGGCAGGAGTTCCAATCCCTGCGCGAGCGCGTCGTCGCGCAGCGCGCGGACCTTGTCGGTGTCGTCCATGACGAGCGTCAGGTTCGCCGCCATGAACGCCGCCGGATGGTGCGCCTTGAAGTACGCGGTGTGGTAGGCGACGAGCGCGTATGCCGCTGCGTGCGACTTGTTGAAGCCGTAGCCCGCGAACTTCTCCATGAGATCGAAGAGTTGCGCCGCCTTCGTTTCGGCGACGCCGTTCTGCGCCGCACCGGCGACGAAGATCCCGCGGTGCTTGGCCATCTCCTCGGGCTTCTTCTTGCCCATCGCGCGGCGCAGGAGATCGGCGCCACCCAGCGTGTAGCCGCCGATCTCCTGCGCGATCTTCATCACCTGCTCCTGATACACCATCACGCCGTAGGTCGGAGCGAGGATGGGTTCCAGACGCGGATCGAGGTAGACCGGACGCTCGCGCCCCGACTTGCGCGCGACGAAATCGGGGATGAGCTCCATCGGGCCCGGCCGATAGAGCGCCACCAGCGCGATGATGTCCTCGAAGCGGGTCACCGGCGCTTGCTTGAGGAGCTCGCGCATGCCGCGCGATTCGAACTGGAACACCGCGGTGGTGTTGCCGGCCCGGAAGATCGAGAACGCGCGGTCGTCGTCGAGCGGCAGCGTCTCGAGGTCGAGCGTCGATGCGGGATCGAGCCGGCGCAGGTAGCGCAGCGTCCAGTCGAGGATGGTGAGCGTGGTGAGGCCCAGGAAGTCGAACTTGACGAGACCCACCGCCTCGACGTCGTCCTTGTCGAACTGCGAGACGAGCGCATTGGCGCCCGGCTGCACGTACAGCGGGCAGAAGTCGGTGAGCTTGCCCGGCGCGATGAGCACGCCACCGGCGTGCATGCCGACGTTGCGCGGCAATCCCTCGAGATCTTCGGCGAGGCGTAGCAGTTCGCGCACCTCCTCCTCGGCGGCCTCGCGCTCGTCGATGAGCGGCTCGGCCTCGCGGGCGTGGATGACGTTGGCTTCGCCGTCGCCGTCGCGGCGCTTCAGGGTCACGACCTTGCCCGGCTGGAACGGAATCAGTTTGGCGATGCCGTCGACGAACGAGTACGGCAGGTCGAGGACGCGGCCGACGTCGCGCACCGCGGCCTTGGCAGCGAGCGTGCCGAAGGTCGCGATCTGCGAGACCGAGTCCGCGCCGTACTTCTCCTTGACGTAATCGATCACGCGGTCGCGGCCGTCCTGGCAGAAGTCGATGTCGAAGTCCGGCATCGACACCCGCTCGGGATTGAGGAAGCGCTCGAAGATGAGCGCGTAGCGCAGCGGGTCGAGATCGGTTATCCCGAGCGAGTAGGCGACGAGCGAGCCCGCCCCCGAGCCGCGGCCCGGGCCAACGGGCACGCCGTGCTGGCGCGCCCAGTTGATGAAATCGGCGACGATGAGGAAGTAGCCCGCAAACCCCATCTGCACGATCGTCGCGGCCTCGAACTCGAGACGCGCGACGTATTCCGGGCGCTTCGCGTCGCGGAGCTTCGTGTCGGGATAGAGCTGCGCGAGGCGGCGCTCGAGTCCGCGGCCCGCTTCGGCGCGCAGGTGCTCGTCGATCGTCACTCCGTCGGGAGTCGGGAACACCGGCAGGTAGTTCTTGCCGAGTTCGATGGTGACGTTGCAGCGCCTGGCAATCGCGACGCTGTTGGCGAGCGCCTGCGGCAGGTCGGCGAAGCGCTCGGCCATCTCCGCCTGCGTTGCGAAGTACTGCTGCGCCGTGAAGCGCTTCGGCCGTCGCGCATCGGCGAGCACGTTGCCCTCGGCGATGCACACGCGCGCCTCGTGCGGCCGGAAATCCTCGGCGCGCGCGAATTGCACCGGGTGCGTGGCGACGACCGGCAGCGCCAGCGCGTCGGCGAGCGCCACCGTTGCCGCGACCAGTGCGGTGTCGTCCGTCCGCCCGGCGCGTTGCACCTCGAGGTAGTATCGCTGCGGAAAGCGCTTCGCCCACGCGGCGGCCGCGGCTTCAGCGGCGCGCGCGTTGCCTTGCAGGAGCGCGGCACCTACATCGCCGTCGCGGGCACCGGAGAGCGCGATGATCCCGGTGGTGTCGTCGTCGAACCATTCAAGGCGCAGTTCGGCCCGACCGCGGTGCTGGTTGCTGCGATACGCCCGCGTGAGCCACTCGCACAATCGCAGATATCCCCCGCGATCGGCCGCAAGCAGGATCGCGCGATGGGGGTTGTCGCGCTCGGCGTCGTGCGTGATCCACACGTCGCAGCCGACGATCGGCTTGATGCCGCTGGCGCGCGTGGCCTTGTAGAACTTGATGAGCCCGAAGCAGTTCGCGAGGTCCGTGAGCGCGAGCGCGCTCATCCCATCGGCGACGGCGGCCGCCACCGCGTCGTCGACGCGCAGCGTGCCGTCGACGATCGAGTATTCGCTGTGCAGGCGCAGATGGACGAACGACGGAGCCGGCATCGAAGCGAAGCGTCGGAAGGCGCGAAGGGATCTGTACGCGGCGAAGTGCCACGGACTGCTACAATTCTACTTCCATATGGGCGCTGCGGACTCGACGAACGCACCATCACCGCGAGTCGCGACGACGCCATCGCGATCGCAGTTCCTCGCCATTCGCGGGCTCGCCTATCACGTGCGCACGTGGGGCGAGCCGCAGGCGCGCAAGCTCATCCTTCTGCACGGCTGGATGGATGTCTGCGCATCGTTCCAGTTCGTCGTCGACGCGCTCGTCGGGCAATGGTGCGTGCTCGCGCCGGACTGGCGCGGGTTCGGGCTCACCGAGACGCCGCAGGATGGCTACTGGTTTGCCGATTACGTCGCCGATCTCGATGCGTTGGTGCAGGCGCTCGCGGGCGACGCGCCGCCGGTCGTCGTCGGCCACAGTCTCGGCGGCAACGTCGCGCTCGCGTGGGGCGGCGCGCGGCCGCGCGCCGCGTCGCACATCGTCACGCTCGACGCCTTCGGCATGCCCACGGAACCCGCGACGCACGCGCCGGAAAAGCTCGCGCGCTGGCTCGATGCGCTGCGCGATCCGCCAGGGCTCACGCCGTATGCGAGCCTCGGCGCGGTCGCCGATCGTTTGCAGAAGACGAATCCGCGCTTGCCGCGTGACAAGGCCGAGTTCCTGGCGGCGCACTGGGCGCAAGTGCTGCTCGACGGCAGCGCGCGGTTGCGCGCCGACCCGCGACACAAGTGTCCATTCCCGACCATCGCGCGCATCGAGGAGATGGAGGCATTGTGGGAGGCGATCGCGGTGCCGGTGCTGGGCGTCGTTGCCGCGCAATCGAACATCGCCGCCTGGCTCGCGCACGGTGGCGACGGCGATGCGGAGATCGCCCGGCGCTTCGGTCGATTGCGCCACGGCCGACTCGCGCGCATCGAGGACGCGGGCCACATGGTGCACCACGATCAACCGCAGGCAGTGGCGCGGCTGATCGAGGAGTTCGCGGCGACCGCGCGATGAGCAGCGGCCCTCGTCGTGCGGGATCGCGGGCGCCGGAAGTTGCCCCAGATCCGAGCGTGGCGCCGGCGCGCCTCATCGTCCATTCGCGGCGCGGCGCGTACATCGCACTCGTCGTCCTCACCCTCCTGTGGGGCTTCAACTGGCTGGCGATGAAGTTCGGTCTGGAGCGCTCGCATCCGGCCGTTTTCAACGTCGAGCGCACCTGGGCGGCGGTGCTCGCGCTCTTCGCCGTTCTGATTGCCAAGCGCCGGCCGTTCTGGCCGGAATCGTGGCTCGCCGTGCTGGTGACGGGGTTCTTCCAGACCACGATCAATTTCGGCTCCACGACGATGGCGCTTGCCGGCGGCGGGGCCGGGCGCACGTCGGTGCTGGTCTTCACGATGCCGTTCTGGACGCTGCTCATCGCCTGGGTCGTCTTGCGCGAGCGGGTGCGTGGAATCCAGTGGCTCGCCGTCGCCATGGCGCTCGCCGGACTCGTCCTCGTCGTGCAACCGTGGGACTGGTCGGGCAGTCTGGTACCGAAGCTATGGGCCGTGCTCTCAGGATTCGGCTGGGCCGCGGGTAGTGTCGCGACCAAGTACTTCCAGCGCGGGCGGACCTTCGATCCGCTCAACTACCTCGCGTGGCAGATGGCCGCCGGCGTGCTGCCGCTCACCGCGCTCCCGTTCGTCTTTGGTCTCGAACCCTCGCAGTGGAGCGCCACGTACGCGCTCATCCTCGTCTACGTCGGCGTGCTGTCGACAGCGCTGGGTTTCCTTCTGTGGATTGCGATCCTCAACCACCTGCCCGCGGGGACGGCGTCGCTCAACATGATGGCGATCCCCGTCATCGCGCTGCTGTCGAGCATGGCGGTCTTCGGTGAGCGGCTGGCGCTCGCCGAATGGGCGGGGATCGCCTGCATCGGCGGCGGGCTCGTCATCGTCTCGTTGTACGGCTATGTCGCGGGCCGTCGCCACCTTTCCACCGCGCCCGCGGCGACGCCGCTCGACGGCGGCTGAATCCTGGCTGGCGCCGCGCTCGCGCCCGACAATCGGGGGTGTCGTGCCGACCCCCCTTTCGCAAGCGCCGCCGCCCGGGTTCGGGTGCACGGCAGGGTAGAATGCGCGCTCTCCGGACGCAGGTCCGGGTCTCCGATGCATTCGCTGCACGACGCCACCCCATGACGCAGACGCCTGCGCCTGACCTCTCGAAGCTGAAGATCGACCGCAACGTCGCGCCGTTGCGCGCCCGGCGGCGAAGGCGTTGGGTCGTGTGGGGCATCATCCTCGCGGCGATCGTGGCGGGCGCCGCGTGGTACGCGGTCCAGCCAAAGGTCACCACGGTGGCGGCGACCTCGATCGTCACCACGTATCCGTCGCAGCAATACGTGGTGCTCAATGCGACCGGTTACGTCGTCGCGCAGCGCAAGGCCGCGATCTCCTCGAAGGCGACCGGTCGCGTCGATTGGCTGGGGGTGACCGAGGGCTCGCGCGTGAAGGCGGGGGACGTCATCGCCCGCATCGACGCGCGCGACGTCATCGCGCAGAACGAGAGCGCGCGCGCAAACGTCGTGGCGGCGCGCGCTTCGCTTGCGCAGGCGCGAGCCGAGGAGGTCGACGCCAGGGCTCAGCTGAAGCGCAGCCAGGAGTTGCTCGCACAGAAGTTCGTGTCGGCGGCGTCGGTCGATACCGCGAAGGCGCGCATGGATCGAGCGACCGCCGCGGTCGCCAACGCGCAGGCGGTGATCAACGCCGCCGAGGCGACGGCTCGCAACGCCGCGGTGCAGGTCGACTACACCATCATCCGCGCGCCGTTCGACGGCGTGATCCTGTCGAAGAGCGCGAACGTCGGCGACCTCGTCACGCCGTTCTCCAATGCCGCCGATTCGAAAGGAGCCGTGGTCTCGATGGCCGACATGAGCACGCTCGAGGTCGAGGCCGACGTTTCGGAATCGAGTCTTGCCAAGATCAAGGTCGGTCAGCCGGCCGAGATCGTCCTCGACGCACTGCCCGACACCCGTTTCCGCGGACGCATCAGTCGCATGGTGCCGACGGTCGATCGCGCGAAGGCAACGGTGATGACCAAGGTGAAGTTCGACGAGATCGACCCGCGCATTCTCCCGGAAATGAGCGCGAAGGTGAGCTTCCTCTCGCAGGACGTGACGCCGGCGCAGCAGCAGCCGGTCCTCGCGGTCAATCCCGACGCCGTCGTGGAGCGCGACGGCAAGCGCGGGATATTCGTGATTCGCGACGGCAAGGCGGTGCTGGTACCCGTCACGCCTGGCCTGAAGATCGGTGACGTCACGGCGATCACCGGCGCGGTGAAGAGCGGCGAGAAGGCGGTCGCGCATCCGCCTGCCACGCTCGACAGCGGTGCTCTCGTGCGGATCGCCACCCGCTAGCCGCGGCGCCGCCGCGACCCGGCGCGCTGCGCGCTCGCTGCCCATGACCGACGCCCTATCCTCCGCGCTCGTCGCGATTCGCGATCTGTCGAAGAGCTATATCCGTGGCGACCAGATCATCCCGGTGCTCGTCGACATCGACCTCGACGTCGCGGCCGGTGACTTCATCGCGCTGATGGGCCCCTCCGGGTCGGGAAAGTCGACGCTGCTCAACCTCATCGCCGGCATCGACAAGCCGACCGGCGGACAGATTCGCGTTGCCGGCATCGACATCGCCCAGCTCACCGACAGCGAACTCGCCGCGTGGCGTGCCGCACACGTCGGCTTCATCTTCCAGTTCTACAACCTGATGCCGGTGTTGACGGCGTTCCAGAACGTCGAGTTGCCGTTGCAGCTCACCTCGCTGTCGCGCCGCGAGCGCCACGAGCGCGTCGAGAACACGCTGGCGCTCGTCGGTCTCGCCGATCGCATGGAGCACTACCCGAACGAACTGTCCGGTGGCCAGCAGCAGCGCGTGGCGATTGCCCGCGCGCTGATTGCCGATCCGACGCTCATCGTCGCCGACGAGCCGACCGGCGACCTCGATCGCACCACCGCTGCCGAGATCCTCGATCTTCTCGGCCGCCTCAACCGCGAACTCGGCAAGACGATCGTGATGGTCACGCACGATCCCAAGGCAGCGAGCCACGCCGCACGGCTCGTCCACCTCGAAAAGGGCGTGCTGGTCGCCTGACCGCCGCGCACGGGCCCGCGTGTTCGTTCCCTTCCTCGTGCTGCGCAACGCGCTCCGGCACAAGCTGCGGACGATCCTCACGCTGGTCGGCATCGTGGTCGCCATCGTCGCCTTCGGCCTTCTGCGCACGATCGTCGACGCCTGGTATCTGGGCGCGGAGGCGACGTCCGCGGCTCGCCTCGTCACCCGCAACGCGATCTCGCTCGTCTTTCCGTTGCCGCTCAACTATGCGCAGAAGATCCGGCAGGTGCCCGGAGTCACCGGCGTCGCCGCCGCCAACTGGTTCGGCGGCGTGTACATCACCGAGAGCAATTTCTTTCCGCAGCTCGCGATCGATCCGGGTCCGTATCTCGACATGTACCCCGAGTACCGCCTGTCCGACGCCGAGCGCAAGGCTTTCGTCCTCGATCGCCAGGGCGCGGTCGTCGGCCGCAAGCTCGCCGATCGCTTCGGCTGGAAGATCGGCGATCGAATCCCGCTGCGCGGCACGATCTACCCGGGGACGTGGACGTTCACGCTGCGCGGCATCTACGACGGCGCCGATTCCAAGGTCGATGAAACGCAATTCTTCTTCCAGTGGGCGTACCTGAACGAGCGCATCAAGCAGATCTACCCGCGGCGGGCCGACTCGGTCGGCGTGTACATCGTCGAGATCAACGAGCCCGGCCGTGCCGCCGAGATCTCGGAGCGCATCGATGCCACGTTCAAGAATTCGCTCGCCGAGACGCTCACCGAGACCGAGAAGGCATTCCAGCTCGGCTTCGTGGCGATGACCGAGACGATCCTCGTCGCCGTGCAGGCAGTGTCCTTCGTGATCATCGTGATCATCATGGCGGTGATGGCGAACACGATGGCGATGACCGCGCGCGAGCGCTACTCGGAATACGCAACGCTGAAGGCGATCGGCTTCTCGAACGGCTTCGTGGCGTCGCTGATCTTCGCTGAATCGCTCGGGATCGCGCTCGCCGGCGGCATCGTCGGCATCGCGCTCACCTTTCCGGTCGCCGGGGCGTTCGGAGCCGCGCTGTCCACGCTGTTCCCGATCTTCGCCATCTCGCGGGAGACGATCCTCATGCAGATCGGTTGCGCGCTGGTGGTGGGGCTGGTTGCCGCCTTGATTCCGGCGTGGCGGGCGGCGCGCGTGCGCATCGTCGACGGACTGCGGGCAGTCGCGTGACGACGATCCCTTTCTCGTATGTGGCGCGCAATCTCTTCGCGCGCAAGCTCACCACCGTGCTTACGGCCGGCGGGATGGCGCTCGTCGTCTACGTTTTCGCGACCGTCCTCATGCTGGCGGCCGGCTTGCGCGAGACGCTGGTGGCGACCGGACAGCCGGACAACGTCCTGGTGATCCGCCAGGGGTCGCAGACCGAGGTGCAAAGCGGAATCGATCGCCCGTCGGCGGCGATCGTGGAATCGCTGCCGGGGATCGCCACCGGCGAGGATGGCGAGAAGCTCGTCTCCAAGGAGCCGGTGGTCCTCATCACCTTGCCCAAACGCGATACCGGGACTGCCGCCAACGTGGTGATCCGCGGCGTCACCGCGCACGGTCTCACGCTGCGACCGCAGGTCAAGATCGTCGAGGGCCGCATGTTCCGGCCGGGAACCTCGGAGATCGTCGCCGGGCGCAGCGTGGCGCAGGGCTTTCGCGGCGCGTCGATCGGCGAGACGCTGCACTTCGCGCAGCAGGACTGGACGGTGGTCGGGGTCTTCGACGCGGGCAAGACCGCCTTCAACTCGGAGATCTGGGGCGACGCCGAGCAGTTCCTCCAGGCGTTCCGTCGTGGCGGTTTCTCGGCGGTGATCTTCCGGTTGCAGGACCCGTCGGAGTTTGCCGCGATCAAGCGCAGCATCGAGAGCGATCCGCGCCTCCACCTCGAAGCCAAGCTGGAGCAGCAGTTCTACGCCGACCAGTCCGAGCAGCTCGCGAGGTTCATCTCCTACCTCGGCACCACGATCTCGATCATCTTCTCGATCGGCGCCATCATCGGCGCGATGATCACGATGTACGCGAGCGTCGCCTCGCGAACGGCCGAGATCGGCACGCTGCGCGCGCTCGGTTTTCCGCGAACGTCGATCCTGGTCGCGTTCCTGGGCGAGGCGTTGCTGCTCGGTCTCGTCGGCGGAGTCGTCGGCTTGATCGGCGCGTCCTTCATGCAGATGGTGCCGATCTCGACGACCAATTTCCAGACCTTCGCCGAGATCGCCTTCACCTTCACGCTGACGCCCTTCACCGTGCTGGCGTCGCTCGGATTCGCGCTGGCCATGGGCTTCATCGGCGGCTTTCTCCCTGCGGCGCGCGCCGCCCGGCTGTCGATCGTCGATGCGCTACGGGCGGCGTAGGAGCGCCGCGGCGGGCGATCGCACTAATCGCGCCCGTACTGCGGGATGACGTCCACGTTGTCGATGAGACGCGTCGTGCCGAGTTTCGCGGCGGCGAGCACGATCAACAGGTTCGGGTGGTCGAAGCCCTCCGGGTGCGGAATGCGCAACGCGAGGCCGTGGCGGACCGCGACGTAGTCGACCTGCCAGCCGCGGGCTGCGAGTTCGGCGCGACCGGCAGCCTCGAGGTTCGCGTAGTCGCGGCGCCCGCCGGCAATGGCGTCGGCGATGCCGCGCAGGATGCGATAGAGGTTGGGTGCTTCGGCACGCTCGGCCGGCGAGAGATAGCCATTGCGCGACGACAGCGCGAGACCGTCGTCGGCGCGCACTGTCTCTGCCGGGACGATCTCGATGGGGAGGTTGAACTGCTGGACCATTCCACGCACGATCTTCAGTTGCTGGCGATCCTTCTTGCCGAACACGGCGGCGTCGGGACGCACGAAATTGAAGAGTTTCAGCACGACGGTGCACACGCCGCCGAAGAAGCCGGGGCGGAACGCACCCTCGAGCTCGTCGGCAAGCGGCGGCGGCACCACGCGATACACCTGCGGCGTCGGATACATCTCCTGCTCGTGCGGCGCGAACAGCACGTCCACGCCCTCGCGCTCGAGGCCGGCGCGATCGACCGCCAGCGTGCGCGGATAGCGATCGAAGTCCTCGTTGGGGCCGAACTGCAGGCGATTGACGAAGATGCTGGTGACGACCGTATCGCCGTGCTCGCGCGCGATCCGGCACAGCGCGTAGTGGCCGGCGTGCAGGTTGCCCATGGTGGGCACGAAGGCCACCCGGCCGGCGCTGCCGAGTCGCGCGGCGAGTTCGGTTCCAGTGTGGATGATGTCCATGGGAATCAGCCTTGTCCGAGGTTGAAGAACTCGCGCTGGCCGCGCAGGTTCGCAATGCGGTCGAGCAGCAGGCGGAAATGCGACGGGTCGTGCACGAAATCGAGGCGCTCGCTGTTGACGATGAGCAGCGGCGCATCGTCGTAGGTGTAGAAGAAGCGCGCGTAGGCATCGGCGAGGCGCGCGAGATACTCGTCGGGAATCGCCTGCTCGAAGGGCACGCCGCGCCGCCGCACGCGGGCGAGCAGCGTGTCGACCGGCGCTTGCAGATAGACGACGAGGTCGGGCGCGGGTACCTGCGGCGCGAGGTGCGCGTAGACCTTCGCATATAGCGCGTACTCGTCGTCGGTCAGGTTGAGGCGAGCGAAGAGCGGATCCTTGGCGAGCAGGAAATCGGCGACCGTGGGACGGCGAAAGAGGTCGAGTTGCGCGAGGGCACGCAACTGGTCGACACGCTGGAACAGGAAGGTGAGCTGGGTCGGCAGCGCGAAGCGCGGCATGTCCGCGTAGAAGCGCGCGAGGAACGGATTCCCGTCGGGTTCCTCGAGCAGCGTATCGCCAGCGAGGTGCTCCGCGAGTTGGCGGGTGAGGCTCGTCTTGCCGGCCCCGATCGGGCCTTCGACGACGATGTAGTGGCATTGGCCGATGTCCATCGCCGGGGCTTTCAGTGGGGTGACCGGAAGAGGCGGCGCGCGCCACGCGTGCCACCGGGTGCGATCGCCTGGTCGCGCACGCTCCGCAGATAGCGACGGGCGAGGCCCCGCGCCGGAATCGTGACGGTCGGCGCCACGCTCGCCAGGGGGCGCAGCACGAAGGCGCGCCGATGCATGCGCGGGTGCGGAAGGACGAGTCCAGACGCCGACAGGCGACGGCGCCCGAATAGTAGCAAATCGAGGTCGAGCGTCCGGGCTGCGTTCCGGGGCACGTCGGGCCGCCGGTCGCGGTGCTGGCGGCGCTCGAGTGCCTGCAGGCGAGCGAGCAGCGCGCGCGGCGCGAGCGACGTTTGGAGGACGGCTACCGCGTTGATGTAGTCGGGCTGGGGACCCGGGGCATCCACCGGCGCGGTGACGAAGTCGCGTGACACGCGCACGAGGCGGGTGCGCGGCAGGTGCGCGAGTGCTTGCACCGCCCGCGCGAGCTGGCGCCGGGGTCGCGCGAGGTTGCTGCCGAGGCCGATGTAGGCGAACGCCATCGCCGCGGGGGAATGAGGCGAGCCTCAGCCTTCCGCGGCGGGGGTATCGCCGGAAGGATCGGCGAGGGCGGCTTCGCGCTGCTTGCGCCCGCGCCCCCGCGAGCGGCGTTTCCTGGGCGCTTCGCTGGGACGCAGCATTGCCTCGCGCTCGGCGGGGGGCGCGTCCTGGAATCGCGTCCACCAGGCCGCGAGTTCATCGGGCGCCTCGCCGCATGCTGCGCGCAGCAGCAGGAAATCGTACGCCGCGCGAAAGCGCTCATGCTCGAGCAGGCGGTACGGGCGGGTGCCGGCGCGCTGCTCGAAGCGCGGTTGCATGCCCCAGATTTCCTTGATGTTGGCCTCGAAGCGGCGCGGCACCGAGATCTGTTCGGCCTGCACCGACAGGACGTGCTCCATCGCCTCGTGCAGTGCGGGGATCGGCCGCTCGCCGCGCGCCTTGGCCGCATTCCAGCGCTGGACGACCTCGTGCCAGAGGAGGGTGGCGAACAGGAACGCCGGCGACACCGCCTTGCCGGCGCGCACGCGGGCGTCGGTGCCGGCGAGCGCGACCTCGATGAAGCGGGTGCCGCCGGGCTGCTCGAGGATCACGTCGAGCAGCGGCAGCAACCCGCGCGAGAGCCCGTGCATGCGCAGGCCCTGCAGCGCCTCGGTCGCATGTCCGGAGAGCAGGAGCTTCTGCATCTCGTCGAAGAGGCGTGCCGGCGGCACGTTCTGCATGAGGTTCGCGAGCTTGGGGATCGGCGCCGCGGTCTTGGGATCGATCGTCAGATTCGCCTTGGCCGCGAGGCGCACCGCGCGCAGCATGCGGACCGGATCCTCGCGATAGCGCGTCGTCGGCGGCCCGATGAGCTTGAGGCGACGGGCGCGGCAATCGATGACCCCTCCCACGTAGTCCCAGATCTCCTCGGTGGCGGGATCGAAGTACAGCGCGTTGATCGCGAAGTCGCGGCGCGCAGCATCCTCCGCCTGGCTGCCGTAGACGTTGTCGGACAGCAGCCGCCCGTGCTCGTCGGTCGCATCGTCGTTCGTTTGCGCGGCCCGGAAGGTCGAGACTTCGAGCACCTCGGCGCCGACGTGCACGTGCACGAGCCGAAAGCGGCGCCCGATGATGTACGCCCGCCGGAAGAGCGGCTTCACCTGCTCCGGCGTGGCGTCGGTCGCGATGTCGAAGTCCTTCGGCGTGAGCCCGAGGAGGAGATCGCGCACGGCACCTCCCACCACGAATGCCCGGTAGCCCGCTTCCTGCAGCTTCTCCGTCACCATGCGGGCGCCGCGCGGGATCTGGTCGCGTCGTACCGGATGCTTGCTCGGCGGATAGATACGCGGCGCGCGCGGCGACCGGCCAGGCATGAGGCGGGCGAGCAGGCGGCGAATCATTGCGGGTGAGGGCCCGGCGGACGGGCGGCGAGGCGAGCGGTCGACTGGATAGGGATGGCGCCGCCGCGCAGGCACGGCGCGCGGCGAACACTCCGCAAAGCGGCGCGCGATCATAGCACGGGCGTGAGCCGCACCCGGCGTCGCGCCGGGCGCCTGCCGCCGTCACGGGCATCCGGCGCATGGCACTCGCGGTGCGACCGGGAACGCATGGCGGGGACGCTCGAAATCGCGGATAATCAAAGGCTTTGATCCGGCGCCGGGTTGCTGTACGCACCGGTCGTCGTCAGCATCCCGAACGCACCGCCGCATTGCCCGTCGAGGGGCACGGCGCACGCCCATTCCCAGCAGGAGCATCCATGTCGACCTACCAGCACGTCAAGGTACCCACCGGTGGGGCCAAGATCACCGTCAATGCCGATTTCAGCATCAACGTTCCCGCCAATCCGATCGTCCCCTACATCGAGGGCGATGGCACCGGGGTCGACATCACGCCGGTCATGATCAAGGTCGTCGATGCCGCGGTGGCCAAGGCGTACGGCGGCAAGCGCAAGATCCATTGGATGGAGATCTATGCCGGCGAAAAATCGACCAAGGTGTACGGCCCCGACGTGTGGCTACCCGACGAAACGCTGGCGATCCTCAAGGAGTACGCCGTCTCGATCAAGGGCCCGCTGACCACGCCGGTGGGCGGCGGGATCCGCTCGCTCAACGTCGCGCTGCGCCAGGAACTCGATCTGTACGTGTGCCTGCGGCCGGTGCGCTGGTTCCGCGGCGTGCCCTCGCCGGTCAAGGAGCCCGACAAGGTCGACATGGTGATCTTCCGCGAGAACTCGGAGGACATCTACGCCGGCATCGAGTGGGCTGCGGAAACGCCGCAGGCGAAGAAGGTCATCGACTTCCTGGTGAAGGAGATGGGCGTCAAGAAGATCCGCTTTCCGGCGACCTCCGGCATCGGCATCAAGCCGGTGTCGCGCGAGGGCTCGGATCGCCTCATCCGGCGCGCCATCCAGTACGCGATCGACAACGACCGCCGTTCGGTCACGCTCGTGCACAAGGGCAACATCCAGAAATTCACCGAGGGCGCGTTCCGCGACTGGGGCTACGCGCTCGCCGCGCGCGAGTTTGGAGCGACGCCACTCGACGGTGGCCCCTGGGTGCACTTCAAGAATCCGAAGACCGGCAAGGACATCGTGGTGAAGGACGTGATCACCGACGCCATGTTGCAGCAGATCCTGCTGCGGCCCGCCGAGTACGACGTCCTGGCGACGCTCAACCTGAACGGCGACTACATCAGCGACGCGCTCGCCGCGCAGGTCGGCGGGATCGGCATCGCGCCGGGCGCCAACCTCTCCGATTCGGTCGCAATGTTCGAGGCCACGCACGGGACGGCGCCCAAGTACGCCGGCAAGGACTACGTCAATCCGGGTTCGGAAATCCTCTCGGCCGAGATGATGCTCATCCATATGGGCTGGAAGGAGGCGGCGGCCCTCGTGGTATCGAGCCTCGAGCGGGCGATCGCCGACAAGGTCGTCACCTATGATTTCGCCCGGCTCATGGAAGGGGCGAAGCAGGTGTCCTGCTCCGGCTTCGGACAGGCGATGATCGAGCGGATGTAGGCACTGGCGCTCGCCTTCCGCTGCTTCCCCGCGAGGGTGCCGGTCGGTGCCCTCGCTTCACCCTGGCAGGGACGTGGGATCCTGGTGCGGATCCGGCAGCGCTTTGGCGAAGCGGCATCGCCAAAAAAATGGCCCGCGCGGTGGCGGGCCATGCGCGCCAGCGGCTTCCGCCGCCGGCCGCCGGGGTGTTACGCCGCTTGGATGTTGGACGCCTGCTTGCCCTTCGGGCCTTGGGTCACGTCGAACGAGACCTTCTGGCCTTCCTTGAGCGTCTTGAATCCTTGCATGTTGATTGCCGAGAAGTGGGCGAACAGGTCCTCGCCACCGCCGTCCGGCGTGATGAACCCGAAGCCCTTGGCGTCGTTGAACCACTTGACCGTACCAGTTGCCATACTGCGTGTTCCTTTAGGTTTTGAACGGGTGTCCGGCGGGCTCGGAGCGAAACCAGCGAGCGCGTCCGCCCGCCGAACCGCGACCTGCGCGCCTGCTCGCGAATCGGATGGGCGACCGAAGTTCGCCAAACATGCGCTTTCTACGCGGAAACTTCCCTCAGCGTCAAGGATCGGCGCCATCGCCACGGGCGGTCTTGCGAAAACTGTTGCATTCGTCAAACATTGACCCAAAATCGATCCGGAGTATCGTTGGCGCACATGGGAAACCAGGAACAGCGCGGCGCGGTTCTCGAGGCCGAGAAGGCCAAGCTGAAACCGCCGCCGCTGTACAAGGTGATGTTGCTGAATGACGACTACACGCCGATGGACTTCGTGGTGGTCGTCCTGCAAACTGTCTTTGCCATGAGCCGTGAAAAGGCAACGCAGGTGATGCTGCAAGTCCACCGCGAGGGGATGGGGGTATGCGGGACGTATACCCGCGAGGTGGCGTCCACCAAGGTCGAACAGGTAGTCGCCATTGCCCGCAAGCACCAGCACCCCTTGCAGTGCACGATGGAGGAGACGTAGGCGTTATAGTCACCGGACGGGGTCGTTTGCCTGTCCGCGCTGAAAGGAAGAAGGTAGGTCGATGATCGCGCAGGAACTGGAAGTCTCCCTTCACATGGCCTTCGTCGAGGCCAGGCAGAAGCAGCACGAGTTCATCACCGTCGAGCACTTGCTGCTCGCGATGCTCGACAATCCGTCGGCGGCCGAGGTCCTCAAGGCCTGTGGGGTCGACCTCGACGAGTTGCGTGGGGTGCTGGCCGACTTCATCCAGGAGCACACGCCGCGGCTCGCGCCGCATTCGGACGCCGACACCCAGCCTACGCAGGGGTTCCAGCGGGTCATCCAGCGCGCGATCCTGCACGTCCAGTCGTCGGGCAAGAAGGAAGTCACCGGCGCCAACGTGCTGGTGGCGATCTTCGGCGAGAAGGAGTCGCACGCCGTCTATTTCCTGAACCAGCGGGGCGTCACCCGGCTCGACGTGGTCAATTACATCGCGCACGGCATCACCAAGACGCCGCAGCAGAAGCAGGAGAAGCCGGAGAGCAAGAGCGAGGAGGATGGCGGCAGCGAATCGCAGGGTGCTCTCGATGCCTACACGCAGAACCTCAACGCTCTCGCCAAGTCCGGCAAGATCGATCCGCTGATCGGCCGCGAGCACGAGCTCGAGCGCGTGATTCAGGTGCTGTGTCGGCGCCGCAAGAACAATCCGTTGCTGGTCGGCGAGGCCGGGGTCGGCAAGACCGCCATCGCCGAGGGTCTCGCTCGCCGGATCAACGAGGGCGACGTCCCCGAGCTCCTGCGCGAATATCAGGTGTACTCGCTCGACATGGGCGCGTTGCTCGCCGGCACCAAGTATCGCGGCGATTTCGAGCAGCGCCTGAAAGCGGTCCTCAAGCAGCTGGCCGAGAGCCCCAAGTCGATTCTCTTCATCGACGAGATCCATACGATCATCGGCGCCGGTGCGGCATCGGGTGGCACGCTCGACGCCTCGAACCTGTTGAAGCCCGCGTTGTCGAGCGGTGCGCTGAAGTGCATCGGCGCCACGACGTACAACGAGTACCGGCAGATCTTCGAGAAAGACCACGCGCTGTCGCGCCGATTCCAGAAGGTCGACGTTCCCGAGCCGTCGATTGCCGAGACGATCGAGATCCTCAAGGGCCTGAAGACGCGCTTCGAGCAGCACCACGGCGTCAAGTACGCACCCGCCGCGCTCACCAGCGCCGCCGAGCTGGCCGCGCGCTTCATCAATGATCGCCACCTGCCCGACAAGGCGATCGACGTCATCGATGAGGCGGGTGCCGCACAGCGGATCCTGCCCAAGTCGCGGCAGAAGAAGATCATCGGCAAGGGCGAGGTCGAGGAGATCGTCGCCAAGATCGCCCGCATTCCGGCCAAGAACGTCTCCTCCGACGATCGCAATGCGCTGAAGACGCTCGATCGCGATTTGAAGAACGTCGTCTTCGGTCAGAACCCGGCAATCGATGCGCTGGTCTCGGCGATCCGCATGGCGCGCTCCGGCCTCGGCAACCCGCGCAAGCCGATCGGGAATTTCCTGTTCAGCGGTCCGACGGGGGTCGGCAAGACCGAGGTCGCGCGCCAGCTCGCGTATTGCCTGGGTGTCGAGCTCATTCGCTTCGACATGTCGGAGTACATGGAGCGGCACGCCGTATCGCGCCTGATCGGCGCACCGCCGGGCTACGTCGGCTTCGACCAGGGCGGCCAACTCACCGAGGCGGTCACCAAGCACCCCTACAGCGTGGTGCTGATGGATGAGATCGAGAAGGCACACCCGGATATTTTCAATATCCTGCTGCAGGTGATGGACCACGGCACGCTCACCGACAACAACGGGCGCAAGGCGGATTTCCGCAACGTGATCGTCATCATGACCACCAATGCGGGCGCGGCCGAGTTGTCGAAGACGACGATGGGCTTCACGCAGAGCAAGGCGGCCGGCGACGAGATGGGCGAGATCAAGCGCATGTTCACGCCCGAGTTTCGCAATCGGCTCGATGCGATCATCTCCTTCGGCTCGCTCGACCACGACGTCATCCTGCGTGTCGTCGACAAATTCCTGCTCGAACTGGAAAACCAGCTCCATGAGAAGAAGGTCGAGGCGTCCTTCTCGCCCGCACTGCGCGAATTCCTGGCGAAGAAGGGCTTCGATCCGCAGATGGGCGCCCGCCCCATGGCGCGGCTCATCCAGGACACGATCCGGAAGGCGCTCGCGGATGAGCTCCTGTTCGGCCACCTGGTCGGCGGCGGCAAGGTCACGATCGGTCTCGACGTCGACGAGAAGGTGCGCCTGACCTTCGAGGAAACGCCCCGCGAGCCGAACGCATCGGAAGCAGAGCCGGTGGCGTGATCATCGCGCCGGCGTGCCGTCCCACCGAGACGGCCCGCCGGTAGCGACCGGCCGGCGGCCTCGAGGGGGGCGCAAGCGTCCGCCAGCGCCGGTCAGGACCGTGGCGAGCCGGCGGGGTCGGTCGGCGACATTGGGCCTCAACGGTCCCCGCGCCGCCGGCGCCGGCCTGGAAATGGGTTCCATGACGCGTGTTCGCGGCGTCCGTCGCCCGGCGCTGGCGCCGATCGCCTCGACTTGCCTTGCCATTCAGTCGTTTGCACGTCCCGCGCCCGGGCAGCGGCTGCCGGTGTCTTATATAAGATACAAATGCCCCGCAACACCGTTGAGCGGGATTTCACGCTTTTTATTTCCGAGATATGGAAATATTTTCTAAATGCATGTTTTGTGTGGGGAAATATTTGGTTGCGGTGCGCAAAAAAGGGTTGCGACGTCGCCGCGGCCTTGATATTTTGGCGAGGCAGGGATCGTGCGCGGCATCGCGGGCGACGCCCGCATTCCCACTCGACGACCAGGAGCAACCGCAGTGAACTACGACCTCGAAGCAGCGCGGCTCAAGAAGGACTGGGCCGAGAATCCCCGTTGGAAGGGCATCAAGCGTGGCTATACGGCCGAAGACGTCGTTCGCCTGCGCGGGTCGATCCACATCGAGCACACGCTGGCCCGGCGCGGTGCCGAAAAGCTGTGGCGGCTCGTCAACGAGGAGCCCTTCGTCAACACCCTGGGCGCGATGACGGGCAATCAGGCGATGCAACAGGTCAAGGCCGGCTTGAAGGCGATCTACCTGTCCGGCTGGCAGGTAGCCGCCGACGCCAACGTCGCGGGCGAGATGTATCCGGACCAGTCGCTGTATCCGGTCAACTCGGTGCCGAGCGTGGTCAAGCGCATCAATAACGCGTTCGTGCGCGCCGACCAGATCCAGCACATGGAGGGGACGGGCGAGACCGATTTCTTCGCACCGATCGTGGCCGACGCCGAGGCGGGCTTCGGCGGGGTTCTCAACGCGTTCGAGCTCATGAAATCGATGATCGAAGCGGGGGCCGCCGGCGTCCACTTCGAGGACCAGCTGGCATCGGTGAAGAAGTGCGGTCACATGGGCGGCAAGGTGCTGGTGCCGACGCGCGAGGCGGTCGACAAGCTGGTTGCCGCGCGGCTCGCTGCGGACTGCATGGGCGTACCGACCATCATCCTCGCGCGGACCGACGCCGAAGCCGCGGATCTCATCACTTCCGACATCGACGAGATCGACCGCCAGTTCCTCACCGGCGAGCGTACCGTCGAGGGCTTCTACAAGACCCGCAACGGTCTCGATCAGGCCGTCGCCCGTGGTCTTGCCTACGCCCCGTACGCCGACCTCATCTGGTGCGAGACGGGCAAGCCCGATCTCGGATTCGCCAAGGCCTTTGCCGAGGCGATCCGCGCCAAGTTCCCCGGCAAGATGCTCGCGTACAACTGTTCACCGTCGTTCAACTGGCGCAAGAACCTCGACGATGCGACGATCGCCCGCTTCCAGCACGAGTTGGGCGCGATGGGTTACAAGTTCCAGTTCATCACGCTGGCGGGGTTCCACAGCCTCAACTACTCGATGTTCCACCTCGCGCACGGCTACGCCCGCAACAACATGAGCGCCTTCGTGGAGTTGCAGGAGGCGGAATTCGCGGCGGCCGCCCAGGGCTTCACGGCGGTGAAACACCAACGCGAGGTTGGCACGAGCTACTTCGACGCCGTCACGACGACGATCCAGGGCAGCGAGGCGTCGACGACCGCGCTCAAGAACTCGACCGAGGACGAGCAGTTCTTCGACGCGCACGACCCCAAGGTCGCCAACGCGTAGGGCGATCTCCTGCCCGGCGATGCGGCGCGTGAGCGTCGCATCGCTACCCTCGCCCGTGAAGGATGCAACTCGCGGGCCGCTTGCGGGTCGGACCGTACATGACCCCAGCAAGTGATGTGGTTCCGGTTGCGGCGAGCGAAGCGGCGGCGACGCCGGTCCGCGTCTTCTTTGCGCTGGTTCCCGACGACGCGGTTCGTCAGCGCTTCCTCACGCTCGCCCACGACGTTGCCCGGCGCGCCCGTGGCCGGGCGGTTTCCGGTGAGCATTTCCACCTCACGCTCGCCTTCCTGGGCGATGTCACGATCGATCGCCTGCCCGGCCTGCGCGCGATCGGTGAGCGCCTGCCGCTCGTCGCGGCGACGCTTGCCTTCGACACGCTCGGCGCGTGGCGGGCGTCGGGGGTGGCGTGGACGGCACCCGCACAGGTGCCGGCCGCCATCACCCGGTTGCACGCGGCCCTCCACGAAGCGCTGCGCGCCGCCGGCTTCGTCATCGAAGACCGGCCGTTCCGGCCACACGTGACGCTCGCCCGTCGCTGCGCGCAGCCTCCGCCGCGCGGTGCCAGCACGCCGATCGTCTGGAGTGCGCGCGTCCTCTCGCTCGTCGGATCGGAACTGCGCCCCGACGGCCCTCGCTACACGACGCTTGCGCAGTGGTCGCTCGCGTCGGCGCCGTGACGCCGACGCGAGCGATCCGCACGCATCAGTCGGGTTCGGGTCGCCTGGCTGCGGTCACCGCGGGTCCCAGCGCCACCGGTCGCTCGGGGTTGGCGCACCATTCGCTCCACGACCCGGGGTAGAGGCGGGTGCCGGCAAGCCCCGCGATTTCCATCGCGAGGATGTTGTGGCACGCCGATACGCCAGATCCGCACTGGTGGACGACGGTGTCCACCTCGGCGTCCCCCAGGACCGCCGCGAACTCGCGACGCAGTTCGGCGGCCGGCTTGAACGTCGCGCCCGCGCCGAGATTGTCGGTGCAGGGTCGGTTGCGCGCACCGGGGATGTGGCCCGCCACCGGGTCCATCGGTTCGTTGTCGCCGCGGAAGCGCTCGGGGCTGCGGGCATCGACGATGACGAGCGCGCGGCGGGCGAGACTGCCCATGATCCCGCTGGCATCGACGGTCGGCGTGACCGCACGGACGGTGAAGGTCGTGGGCGTCGCTACCCTTGCCGACGCGCTCAGCGCCCGACCTTCACGGACCCACTTTGCGTAACCGCCGTCGAGGACGGCGACGTCGGAAAAGCCCAGCCAGCGCAGCATCCACCAGGCGCGGGAAGCGAATATCCCGCCGCCCTGGTCGTAGACCACGACCTCGCACCCCGGACCGATGCCGAGCCGACCGAAGGTGGCCGCGGCGTCCTCTGGCGTGGGCAGCGGATGACGACCGTTGCGCCCGGTCCTGGGTCCGGACAGGTCGCGGTCGAGATGCGTGAAGATCGCGCCCGGGAGGTGTCCAGCCCGGTACTGCGCCGCACCCCAGTCGTCGGGGTACGCGAGGTCGTGCCGGACGTCGAGGAGGACGAGACCCGGACGGGCGAGCCGGGTCTCGAGGTCGCCGGTGTCGATGAGGGTACGCAGCATGCTGCCGATTCTACGTCCGCCCGGTCGCTGCGCTACCGTTCCGTGAGGTGCGGCGCCATGATGCGCCGGTAGAACTCGTGGAAATGCTGCATGCCGTCTTCCATCGGCGACTGGTAAGGGCCGACCTCGTTGCGGCCACGCTCGTACAGCGCGCGCCGGCCCGCATCCATGCGCTCGGCGATCTCGTCGTCCTCGCGCGCCGTTTCCATGTACGCGGCCTGCTCGGCCTGCATGAACTCGGGTTCGAAGAGCGCGATGTCCTCGGGGTAATAGAACTCGATCACGTTGCGCGTGCGGTCGACGGCCTCGGGAATCAGCGTGCTGATGACGAGCACGTGCGGATACCACTCGACCATGATGTTGGGGTAGTAGGTGAGCCAGATCGCGCCGTGGCGCGGGAGTTCACCGCGGTAGTAGTCGAGCACCGCCTGGTGCCAGCGCTCGTACGTCGGCGAACCGGCCTTGGCGAGGCGATTGTTGAGCCCCACGGTCTGCACCGAGTACCACTCGCCGAACTCCCAGCGCAGGTCCTCGCAGGTCACGAACTGGCCCAGGCCCGGATGGAACGGGACCACGTGATAGTCCTCGAGGTAGACCTCGATGAAGCTCTTCCAGTTGTAGTTGCACGGATGCGTCTCGATGCGATCGAGCCGGTAGCCGCTGAAATCGAAGTCCTCGACGCCGAGCGCAGCGAGGTCGCGCGTGATGTCGCGCGGGCCGTCGAAGAGGAGCCCGTTCCAGTTCTGCAGCGGCGAGCGGGCGAGGTTGAGGCAGGGTTTCTTCTCGAAGTGCGGTGCGCCGAGGAGTTCGCCTTCGAGGTCGTACGTCCACCGATGCACGGGACAGACGATGTTGGCCGCGTTGCCGCGGCCGCTTTTCATCAGGGCCTGGCGGTGACGGCAGACGTTGGAAAGAAGTTCGACGCCGCCGGCGTTGCGCACGAGCATCTGCGCGTCGTGGCGGGTGGCGAGCACCTGGAAGTCGCCGACTTCCGGCACCATCAGTTCGTGCCCCACGTAGCCCGGCGCCTGCGCGAGCAGGTGTTCGCGTTCCGCGGCGAGCACCTGTGGGTCGCAGTACCAGGAGACGGGGAGCTGCGTCGTCGACGCGCGCAAGCGTGCTGCGGCAGCGAGGTCGGACATCGGCCTTACCCTTTCAT
The DNA here is from genome assembly GCA_039807685.1 of Burkholderiales bacterium. GTDB lineage: Bacteria > Pseudomonadota > Gammaproteobacteria > Burkholderiales > Casimicrobiaceae > VBCG01. Next base: position 19,343 of record JBDHRR010000014.1, on the reverse strand, counting down.
CGCAAATGGTTGCGTGCAACCAACCCAACCCAACAACCCGGGACGCCTACGGCGTGGTTCATGCGAGCGTTCGGTTCGCGCGAACGCCGTGCATTCGCGTGACACCACCGCGCCCGCGAGCCCACTGCCGCCCCGGACCGCTTTGCTAAGTCGGCCGCCCGAAAGGATTCGTTGCTGGCCGCGTCGTCAAACATGCTAGTATATTGAACTTTACGCCATTGGGTCAAGACCTTACGTGCGGATCCGGCGCTGCGGACGACCTTGCTTCGCGGGGGCCGCGCCGCGGCGAATCAACGGTCCACGACCCCATTGCCCCGTCCTTCGCCATGACCAAGAGCGCCAGCGACCCCAAGGACTTCGAAGCGGCCCTGGCCGAGCTGGAGGCGGTCGTCGCGGCTATGGAGGGCGGCCAGATGGCGCTCGCGGATTCGCTTGCGGCGTACAAGCGCGGTGCCGAGCTCGTCGCCTACTGCCAGGCGGCGCTGAAGGACGCGCAACAGCAGATCGAGATCCTGGAGAAAGGCGTGTTGAAGCCCTTCGTCCCCGGCGGCGCCGACGATGCGTCCTGAACTCGCCACCGCGCCCGCGACGTCGCTGCCGTTCGCGGCCTGGGTCGACGAGCGGCAGCAACGCATCGAGGGCGTCCTCGATCACGCGCTGGCCCCGGTGCCGGGCATTCCCGCGGAGCTCACCGCCGCGATGCGCTACGCGACGCTGGGTGGTGGCAAGCGCATGCGGCCGATCCTTGCCTACGCCGCGGGCGAGCTCACGCAAGCGAGTCCCGACGCGGTCGATGGTGTCGCCGCGGCGGTCGAGATGATCCACGCCTACTCGCTCGTCCACGACGACCTGCCCTGCATGGACGACGACGTCCTCCGCCGCGGCAAGCCGACCTGCCACGTCGCCTACGGCGAGGCGCTGGCGCTGCTTGCCGGCGATGCGCTGCAGGCGCAGGCGTTCGCGGTGCTCCAGTCGACGCGCCTGCCCGATCCTGGTGGCGCCTGTCGCCTGCTCGCGCAGTCGGCGGGCGCGCCGGGCATGGCGGGTGGCCAGGCGATCGACTTGCTGCACGTCGGCAAGGCGCTGACGTTACCCGCACTGGAGACCATGCATCGCCTGAAGACGGGCGCGCTCATTCGCGCGGCGATCCTGCTGGGCGCGCAATGCGGCCGTGCCGTTCACGGGACCGAAGCGGCGCTGGCGCTCTATGCGCGCAGCATCGGGCTCGCCTTTCAGGTCGTCGACGACGTCCTCGACGTGGAGGGCTCGGCCGCTTCGCTCGGCAAGACCGCCGGCAAGGACGCCGCCAGCAGCAAGCCGACCTACGTCTCGTTGCTTGGCCTCGACGCCGCCAAGGTGCGCGCGCAGGCGTTGCGCGAGGAGGCGCAGGCGGCGCTTGCGCCCTTCGGTGCGCGCGCGCGCCGGTTGCACGACATTGCCGACTGGATCGTTCGCCGCGACCGTTGACGATGGCGACCCTCTTCCCCGCGCCGCGCAGCGGGACGCGGCCGCCGTCCTATCCGCTAGAATCACCGTGCCCATGAACCGCCCCGAACATCCCGGCCAGCTCATACCGATCCCCGATACCCAGTCGGCGCGCGACGAGCGCCACCTCGCGATCGACCAGGTCGGCATCCGCGGGCTGCGCTATCCGCTCGCCTTCTGCGCCGCCGACGGCATCGTGCAGTCGACGATCGCGACCGCCAACGTCTACGTGGCGCTGCCCGAGGATCGCAAGGGCACGCACATGTCGCGGCTGGTGACCCTCCTCGACGAGCGCGCGAGCGCCGCCACCTCGCTGTCGGTCGGCGGGCTCGACGCCTTGCTGCGCGAGCTCGTGGTGCGCCTCGATGCGCCGGCCGGCCGGATCGAATTCGCTTTCCCGTTCTTCGTGCGCAAATCGGCGCCGGTGTCGGGGGTCGCGAGCCTCGTCGACTACGAGGTACGTCTCACGGGCGAACTCGCCCACGGCCGGGTCACCAAGACGGTAACGGTGGCCGTACCGGTGACGTCGCTGTGTCCCTGCTCGAAGGAGGTCGCCCAGTACGGCGCGCACAACCAGCGCTCGACCATCACCATCACCGTACGCACCGACGCGTCGGTCGACGTGCACGAGCTCATCCGGCTCGCCGAGGAGGAGGCGTCGTCGGAGTTGTACGGGGTGCTCAAGCGAGCCGACGAGAAATACGTCACCGAGCGCGCCTACGACAATCCGCGCTTCGTCGAGGACCTGGTGCGCGGCGTGGGCACCCGGCTCGCTGCCGACTCCCGCTTCGCTGCGTGGTGCGTCGAAGCCGAGAACTTCGAGTCGATCCACAATCACTCGGCGTACGCGCGGATCGCGCGCGGCATGTAGGGCTCCGGAGGCGGCGACGCGCCATCGCGGCGGGCGCCCCATTCGCGTTCGCGCCCGGCATGCTCATCCCGCTGAAGCACCGCTACGACGCCCTCGCGCAGCGGGTGGTCGCTTCGCTCTCGGAGATCGAGCGCCGCGACGTGCGCGCCTTCGATCGCTGGTTCTACGCGCACGGCGGCTGGCGGTGGTTGATCGGCGTCGTGCTGGTGACGACGCTCGTCGCGTGGGTGGCGTCGCGCCTGCCCTGGAACATGACGTTTGCCGAGGCGGCGGTGCTCTTCAACCTCGTCGTCCTGACGCTCATCTGGTCGGGGCTCTCGGCGTGGTTCGGCTATCGCCGCTTCCAGGGGCGGATCTTCCGCTACATCGTCGCGGCGCCGATTCTCGCCCTCGTCGCGGCGCTTGTCGGGGCCAGCATCGCGGGCTTCGTCAACGGGGTCGACCCGTTCGTGTTCTTCCGCGACAGCGCGAAGCTGCGCCACGTGGTCACCGCGGCACTCGTCTTCGGGGTGCTGTTCTCGTTCGTCACCGCGCTCATCGCCCACCTGCGCCATCGCGAGTACCGCGCGCTGGCGGCGACCCTCGAGGCCGAAGCGCGCCAGAGCGAGACTTCGCGCCAGCTCGCCGAGTCGAAGCTGAAGCTCCTGCAGTTGCAGATCGAGCCGCACTTCCTGTTCAACACGCTGGGCAGCGCGCAGCAACTCGCCGAGAAGGGCGCGCCGGAAGCCGCACGCCTCATCGGCGATCTCATTCGCTTTCTGCGCGCGGCTGCGCCCGCGTTGCGCGACGAGATGACGACGGTGCGCGAGGAGGCGGCGCTGATTCGCGCCTATCTGGGCATCATGCAGACGCGGCTCGGCCGGCGCCTCGCCTGGTCGGTGCGCGTCGACGAGGCGATCGCCGACTACCCCATTCCGCCCGGCATGCTCATCACGCTCGCCGAGAATGCGATCAAGCATGGCATCGAGCCCGTTCCCCGCGGCGGTCGGGTCGACGTGACCGCCGAGCGTGACGGCGACGCCGTCGTCCTCGCGGTCACCGATACCGGCGCGGGCCTCGCCGCCACGCCGGCCGCCGGCGGGATCGGGCTCGCCAACATCCGGGAGCGTCTCGAACTCGCCTACGGCGAGCACGCGTCGCTCGCCCTCGCGCAGCACGAGCCTACCGGCTTCTGCGCGCGGATCATGCTCCCCTTCGAGCGGCCCCGCGCGGCGCCGGTCGAATCGGCCGCGCGCGCCACGAGTGAGCCATGAAAGCACCCACCGCCATCATTGCCGAGGACGAGCCGCTCATGCGCGAGCGCTTGAAGGAGAAGCTCGCGCAAGCGTGGCCCGCCCTCACCATCGTGGCGCAGGCCGAGGACGGCGACGCGGCGCTCGCGCTTTGCGAGGCGCATCGGCCGGACATCGCCTTCCTCGACATCCGCATGCCCGGCCGCAGCGGCCTCGACGTCGCCGCCGCGATCGGTACCCGCTGCCACGTGGTGTTCATCACCGCGTACGACCAGTACGCGCTGAAGGCATTCGAGGCCGGCGCGGCGGACTACCTGCTGAAGCCGATCGACGCCGACCGACTGGCGCTCACGGTCGAGCGCCTGACGCGCAAGCTCGCCACGCCGCCGACCGATCTCGGCGACCTCGTGGCGCAGTTGCGCGCGACGCTCGGCACCGACGCCGGCCACATGAAGTGGGTGAAGGCCGCCGTCGGCAAGCAGGTCAAGCTCATCGCGGTCGCCGACGTCGTCTACTTCCAGTCGGACACCAAGTACACGCGCGTGGTGCTCGCCGACGGTGAGGCGCTCATCCGCACCCCGCTCAAGGACCTGCTCGCGGGCCTCGATCCCAAGCAGTTCTGGCAGGTGCACCGCGCGACGATCGTCAACCTCGGCGCCGTCTCCGGCGTGCTGCGCGAGGATGCCGAGCGCCAGTTCATCCTCCTCAAGAATCGTCCCGAGCGACTCCCCATCTCGCGGCAGTTCACGCATCGCTTCAAGCAGATGTAGCGCTGTCCCCGGCGCGCACAGGTTCTCGCCGCGCATCACACCACCGCCGTCGCCCCGGGAGTCACGGGCCTCGCCGCGCATCGCGCTATCGCCAGCAGCCGGAGCGCATCGGCGCCGCCACGCCGACGACGCGAGCCGCCGTCCGCGCCTCGACTGCTAGAATTCAACGCATGAAGCCCGTGGCCGTCTTTCGCTTCGCGCGGACCGAGCATCCGGGACGGTTCGGAGCCTGGCTCACCGAGCAGCAGATCCCGTGGCGGCTCATCGCCATCGACGAAGGTGTCGACGTCCCGACCAGCCCGGATGAGTTCTCCGGCATCGGCATGATGGGTGGACCGATGAGCGTCAACGATCCGCTGCCGTGGATCGCCCCGCTGTGCAGCCTCGTGCGCGACGCCATTTCCGACGGCACTCCCGTGATCGGTCATTGCCTCGGCGGCCAGCTCATGGCCAAGGCGCTCGGCGCGCGTGTCGCGCGTCTCCCCGCGCCCGAGATCGGCTGGTTCCACGTCGATGTCGCCGACCGCGACGCGCGCCACGAATGGTTCGGCGATCGCCCGCGTTTCGCCGTATTCCAGTGGCACTACGAAGGCTTCGACCTGCCCCCGATGGCCACTCGCATCCTCACCAGCGATCTCGTCGCCAATCAGGCCTTCGTGATCGACGATCGGCACGTCGGCTTCCAGTGTCACGTGGAAATGACGCGCGAGCTGGTCGAGACCTGGTGTCGCGTCGGCGCTGCCGAGTTGCCCGCCCGCAGCAGCATGCACCGGCAAAGCGCGGCCGACATCATGAGCGACCTCGATGCACGCCTGGACGCGCTGGGCGCGGTCGCCGACGGCATCTTCGCGCGCTGGGCCCGCAACCTGCCCGCGTGATGCGGACTTCCTGATGGCGGCGATCCAGACGCTGCCCGACCTGCTCATCAGCCAGATTGCTGCCGGCGAGGTCGTCGAGCGGCCGGCCGCGGTACTGAAGGAGCTGCTCGAGAATGCCCTCGATGCCGGCGCCACGCACGTCGAGGTCGACGTCGCCGGCGGCGGCGTCAAGCGCATCCGCGTCGTCGACGACGGCTGCGGCATCGCCCGTGACGAATTGCCGCTCGCGCTCGCGCGGCACGCCACGTCGAAGATCCGCTTGCCGAGCGACCTCGAAGCGATTGCCTCGCTGGGCTTTCGCGGCGAAGCGCTGGCGTCGATCGCCTCCGTCGCCCGCGTCGCGCTCGCCTCCCGCGCGGCAGACGCGCCGCACGCGTGGCGCATCGAGGTCGAAGGCGGCAGCGCCGCGTCCGTGGCGCCGGCGGCGCTCGCCGCGGGCACCAGCATCACCGTCGAGGAGCTCTTCTTCAACACGCCTGCGCGCCGCAAGTTCCTGCGCACCGAGGCCACCGAGTGGGGTCACTGCGACGAGGCGTTCCGCCGGATCGCGCTCGCGCACCCGCAGGTCGGCTTCACGCTGCAGCACAACGCCCGCGCGCTGCATCGGCTGCCAGCGGGTGAGCGCGACGCGCGCGTCGCGGCCATCGTGGGCGATCCGTTCGTGACGCAGGCCGCAAGGATCGACGTCGCCGCCGGCGATGCCGCGCTCACGGGCTTTGCGGTGCGGCCCGCGTACGCGGCACAAGGCGGCGGGCAGTACGTCTTCGTCAACGGGCGCTTCGTGCGCGACCGGGTGCTTGCGCACGCGCTGCGCGAGGCCTATCGCGACGTGCTGCACCACGACCGGCAGCCCGCGTATGCGCTGTGGCTCACGATCGATCCGCGGCGGGTCGACGTCAACGTGCATCCGCAGAAGACCGAGGTCCGCTTCCGCGATTCGGGGGCGGTCCATGAATTCGTGCGCCGCGCCGTCGAGCGCGCGCTGGCGGCGACGGCTGCCGGCGCAGCGCCGGTATCGGCGGCCGATCGGCTCGGCGCCGGCAGCGCCCCGGTGGTGCCGACGCAGGTTGCCGGTGCGCTCGCGCCGCTGCGCGGTGCCGGGCGTGATGACATCGACCGCGCGGGCATGGCGGCGCCCGGATCGCGAGCGCCCGATGCGCAGCAGGTGCGACTTGCCATCGATGCGACCGAGCCCTCCGCGTTCTACGCGCGGCTCTTCGGCGCTCGCGGTGACGCCAGCGAGCGCCCCTTCGCCGACGGCGACGACGCGCATCCGCTGGGCTTCGCGCTTGCACAGTTGCACGGGGTCTACGTCCTCGCGCAGAACCGCCACGGCCTCGTGCTCGTCGACATGCACGCCGCGCACGAGCGCATCGTCTACGAGCGATTGAAGGCCGCGGCGGATACGCAACTCCCCGTCCAGCCCTTGCTCATCCCGGCAACGTTCGCAGCGGAGCCGCTCGAGGTCGCGACGGCGGAGGAGCACGGCGCGGTCCTCGCAGCGCTCGGTTTCGCCGTTTTCGCGCTGGGCCCGCAGACGCTCGCCGTGCGCGGCGTCCCGGCGCCGTTGACCGACGCCGATCCCGCCGTGCTCGCGCGTGCCGTGCTGCACGACATTCGCGAGTTCGGCGGCACGCAGGCGCTCGACGCCCATCGTGACGAGTTGCTGGCGACGATGGCCTGTCACGGCGCGGTACGCGCCCATCGTGCGCTCACCGTTCACGAGATGAATGCGCTGCTGCGGCAGATGGAAGCGACCGAGCGCAGCGGCCAGTGCAATCACGGCCGGCCGACGTGGTACCAGCTCTCGCTCGCCGACCTCGATCGCCTCTTCCTGCGCGGACGCTAGGCGCTGCAGGCACGGTGCAGGAGCGAGAGGGCGCCGTGCATCCCGCGATCCTGCTCATGGGACCCACGGCGTCTGGCAAGAGCGCGCTCGCACTCGCACTGGCGGCCGCAGTCGACGGCGAGATCATCTCCGTCGATTCCGCGCAGGTCTACAGGGGCATGGACATCGGCACCGCGAAGCCGTCAGCCGTAGAGCGTGCGGCGGTGGCGCACCACCTCGTCGACATCATCGATCCCACCGCGGGCTATTCGGCGGCGCGCTTCGTTGCCGATGCGCTCGCTGCCGTTGCCGCGATCCGCGCGCGTGGGCGCGTGCCGATCCTGGTCGGCGGCACCATGCTTTACTTCAAGGCGCTGACGGCCGGGCTTTCCACGCTGCCCCAGGCCGATCCCGCCGTGCGTGCGGCGCTCGACGTGCGGGCGGCGCGCGACGGCTGGCCGGCGCTGCACGCGGAACTCGCCCGCGTCGATCCCGTCACTGCGGCGCGGCTTGCGCCGACCGATGCGCAGCGCATCCAGCGCGCGCTCGAGGTCCACGCGCTGACCGGCACGCCGCTATCGGTCTTGCAGGGTCGACGTTCGCCGGTCGCGCCTGCGCTCGGTCCCACCGTCGCGCTCGCGATCGTCCCCGCCGAGCGAAGCGTGCTGCACGCCGCGATCGCGCAGCGCTTTGCGGCGATGCTCGCGGCCGGCCTCGTCGATGAATTGCGGGCGCTGCGCACGCGCTACGCGCTCGATCCCGGGCTGCCCTCGATGCGCTGCGTCGGTTACCGCCAGGCCTGGCGCTTCCTCGACGGCGAGATCGACGCCGCGCAACTGCTCGCACAAGGCATCGCCGCCACCCGGCAGCTCGCCAAGCGCCAGTACACGTGGCTGCGCGCGACGCCAGCGCGGCGCGTCACTGCTGACGAGGCGCGCGATCCCGCCGCGATCCTCGCGCACATCGGCGCTGCTTCGCGACCGGCGGCCGGTGCGCGGACGGACGGCGAAGACTGAGGTCCGGCACCGGCACGCACCGTGCGCAGCGTGCCGCCTCGGCACCCCGCGCCAGCGGACGCGGGTCGCTGTGCCATAATCAACGTCCCGCCGGCGCCCCGTTTCGGTTCCGGCGTGACGACGATGGCACGCACGCTCTACGACAAACTCTGGGACGCTCACGTGGTGCGCGAGGAGGCCGACGGCACCGCGCTCCTGTATATCGACCGCCATCTCGTGCACGAGGTGACGAGTCCGCAGGCCTACGAAGGGCTGAAGCTCGCCGGTCGCAAGCCGTGGCGAGTGGCATCGGTGGTGGCCACCGCCGATCACAACACGCCGACCAAGGACTGGGACAAGGGGATCGCCGACCCGATCTCGCGCACGCAGGTGGAGACGCTCGACGCGAACATCCGCGAGTTCGGGGCCAAGGCGTACTTCCCGTTCCTCGATCGCCGTCAGGGCATCGTGCACGTGATCGGTCCCGAGCAGGGGGCGACACTGCCGGGCATGACCGTGGTGTGCGGCGACTCGCACACCAGCACGCACGGTGCCTTCGCGGCACTCGCTTTCGGGATCGGCACCTCCGAGGTCGAGCACGTCCTCGCCACGCAGTGCCTCATGATGAAGAAGGCGAAGTCGATGCTCGTCCGCTGCGACGGCCGGCTGCCGGCAGGCGTGACGTCGAAGGATCTGGTGCTCGCGGTGATCGGCAAGATCGGCACCGCGGGCGGCACCGGCTACGCGATCGAATTCGGCGGCGAGGCCGTGCGCGCGCTGTCGATGGAGGCGCGCATGACGATGTGCAACATGGCGATCGAAGCCGGTGCGCGCTCGGGCCTCGTCGGCGTCGACGAGCGCACGCTGGAGTACGTGCGTGGCCGCACTTTCGCGCCCACCGGCGAGGTGTGGGATCGCGCGGTGACGCAGTGGCGGACGCTGGTGACCGATCCCGACGCACCGTTCGACACCACGGTGGTCATCGACGCGTCGCAATTGAGCCCGCAGGTGACCTGGGGCACGTCGCCCGAGATGGTGACGGCGATCGATGGTCGCGTCCCCGATCCGGAGAAGGAGCGCGACGGCACGCGCCGCGAGGGTATCGAGCGCGCGCTCGCGTACATGGGTCTCGTCCCCAATACGCCGATGACGCAGATCCCCATCGACAAGGTCTTCATCGGCTCGTGCACCAATTCGCGCATCGAGGATCTGCGCGCCGCGGCGGCGGTCGCGCGCGGTCGCCGCGTCGCCAAGAGCGTCAAGCTCGCGATGGTGGTGCCGGGTTCGGGGCTCGTGAAGAAGCAAGCCGAGGCCGAAGGGCTCGACCGCATCTTTCGTGACGCCGGATTCGAGTGGCGCGAGCCCGGCTGCTCGATGTGCCTTGCCATGAACGACGACCGGCTGGAGCCGGGTGAGCGTTGCGCATCGACGTCGAATCGCAATTTCGAGGGTCGCCAGGGCACCGGCGGCCGCACGCACCTCGTGAGCCCCGCGATGGCCGCCGCAGCCGCCATCGAAGGTCGCTTCGTCGACGTGCGCCGCCTCCACTAGATCGCGAGCGCGCCATGCAGCCATTCCGCGTGCATACGGGTCTCGTCGCGCCGCTCGATCGCGCGAACGTCGACACCGATGCCATCATCCCCAAGCAGTTCCTGAAGTCGATCAAGCGCTCGGGCTTCGGCCCCAATCTCTTCGACGAGTGGCGCTACCTGGATCACGGCGAGCCGGGCATGAACAACGCGAAGCGCCCGCTCAACCCGGACTTCGTGCTGAACGCGCCGCGCTACCAGGGCGCGTCGATCCTCCTCGCCCGCCGCAACTTCGGCTGCGGCAGTTCGCGCGAGCACGCGCCGTGGGCGCTGCACGACTACGGCTTTCGGGCGCTGATCGCGCCGTCGTACGCCGACATCTTCAACAACAACTGCTACAAGAACGGCCTGCTGCCCATCGTGCTGGGCGAAGCCGAGGTCGAGCGGCTCTTTGCCGATACCGCGGCGTTCCCCGGCTTCGAGCTCACGATCGACCTCGAGCGGCAAACCGTGGCCACCACCGACGGAGCGCTCGTGTACGGATTCGCGATCGACGCGTCGCGCAAGCACCGCTTGCTGAACGGCCTCGACGACATCGGCCTCACGTTGCAGCACGCCGAGGCGATTCGCGCCTTCGAGGCGAAGCGGCTCGCCGACAACCCCTGGCTTTGATCTTCCCGATCCGGGGAGCGGCGCCAGGAACCGCCGGCGCTGCCGGCGCGCTTTGGAGCATCGCAGATGAAGATCGCAATCCTGCCGGGTGACGGCATCGGCCCCGAGATCGTCGGGCAAGCGCAGCGCGTCATCGACCTCCTGCGCAGCGAAGGTCTTGCCGTCACCACGGAGAGCGCGCCGATGGGCGGTGCCGGGCATGACGCTGCGGGCGATCCGCTGCCCGACGCCACGCTGGCGCTCGCGACGTCGGCCGATGCGATCCTCATGGGCGCGGTCGGTGGGCCCAAATACGACGTGCTGCCGCGCGCGAAGCGGCCGGAGCAGGGACTCCTGCGCCTGCGCAAGGCGCTCGCGCTCTTTGCCAACCTGCGCCCGGCGATCCTCTATCCCGAGCTTGCGGCGGCCTCTACGCTCAAACCCGAGGTGGTGTCGGGCCTCGACATCGTCATCGTGCGCGAGTTGACCGGCGACATCTATTTCGGCCAGCCGCGTGGGCGCCGGAAGAACGCCGCCGGCGACGACGAAGGTTTCGACACCATGCACTACGCGATCCCCGAGATCGAGCGCATCGCCCGCGTTGGCTTCGAAACCGCGCGCCGCCGCGGCAAGAAGCTCTGCTCGGTCGACAAGGCCAACGTGCTCGACACCAGCATCCTCTGGCGCGAGACGGTCACCCGGCTCGCCGCGCAGTATCCCGACGTCGCCCTCACGCACATGTACGTCGACAACGCGGCGATGCAGCTCGTGCGCAATCCGAAGCAGTTCGACGTGATCGTCACCGGCAACCTGTTCGGCGACATTCTCTCCGACGAGGCCTCGATGCTCGCCGGGTCGATCGGCATGCTGCCGTCGGCCTCGCTCGATGCGAAGCAGAAGGGGCTCTACGAGCCGATCCACGGTTCCGCCCCCGACATCGCGGGGCAGGACAAGGCCAATCCGCTGGCGACGATCCTGTCGCTCGCCATGCTCTTCCGCCACTCGCTCGCTCGTGCCGATGTCGCCGACCGTATCGAGGCCGCGGTGCGCAAGGTGCTGGCACAGGGACATCGCACGGGCGACATCGCGTTGCCGGGAGAGCGGGCCATCGGCACGCGCGCAATGGGCGATGCCGTGGTGGCGGCGCTGCGCGCATCGTGACCAGCGGCGGATGCGGCGCGGCGAGCGCCGGGACACTTTCTCAATGGAGCAGATGAAATGCGAGTAGGTATCGTAGGCTGGCGCGGCATGGTGGGTTCGGTTCTCATGCAGCGCATGCGCGAAGAGCGCGATTTCGATCACATCGAGCCGACGTTCTTCTCGACGTCCGCCGCGGGTGGCAAGGGGCCCGACGTCGGCAAGGGCGCGGCGCCGCTGCAGGATGCGGGCGACGTCGGTGCGCTGGTGGGCAACGAGGTGATCATCACCTGCCAGGGCAGCGATTGGACGAGCGAGATGCATCCGAAGCTCCGCGCGGCCGGCTGGAAGGGGTACTTCATCGACGCCGCCAAGACGCTGCGCATGAAGGACGATGCGGTCATCATCCTCGATCCGGTCAACCGCAAGGTCATCGACGCGGCGCTCGCCAAGGGGGTGCGCGACTACGCCGGCGGCAACTGCACGGTGAGCCTCATGATGCTGGCGCTCGCCGGCCTCTTCGAGCGCGATCTCATCGAGTGGATGACGTGCATGACGTACCAGGCGGCGTCCGGCGCGGGGGCGCAGAACATGCGCGAGCTCCTGAAGCAGATGGGCGAGACGCATCTCGCCGCAAAGGCGCTCCTCGCCGATCCGAAGTCGGCGATCCTCGACATCGACCGCGAGGTCGCCGGCATCCTTCGCGACGAGCGGTTCCCGAAGGAGCACTTCGGCGTGCCGCTCGCCGGTTCGCTCATCCCGTGGATCGACAAGGACATGGGCACGGGCATGAGCCTCGAGGAGTGGAAGGGCGGCGCCGAGACCAACAAGATCCTCGACCGCGGAGCCAACGACGCCATCCCGGTCGACTCGCTGTGCGTGCGCATCGGCGCCATGCGCTGCCACAGCCAGGCGCTCACCATCAAGCTGCGCCGCGACCTGCCGCTGGCGGAGATCGAGTCGATCGTCGCTGGTGCCAACGCCTGGGTGAAGCTCGTTCCGAACACGCGCGAGGCCAGCATGCGCGAACTCACCCCGGCCGCGGTGACCGGCAAGCTGCACATTCCCGTGGGGCGCATCCGCAAGCTCGCGATGGGCCCGCAGTACATCAGCGCCTTCACCGTGGGCGACCAGTTGCTCTGGGGGGCCGCCGAGCCGCTGCGCCGGATGCTGCGCATCCTGCTCGAGCGGAAGTGACGGCGAGGCGCCCGCGGGTACGGAGCGATCTTGCGTGCGCAATCGCGTCGTGGCGGGATTCTTGCTTGGCCAGCAACGGATCCTGGCAACCGACGCGCTGCACAGGTGTTGCAGGGTCCGCCGATCGCGCCGGACCGGGGGCGACGCGCGACAGGAACGCAACAGCGACGCGCGCGCGGGCCTGGCCACTAGATCTTGTGGGGTGCCGGGCTCGCCCACTCCAGCGCTAGTGATGCGGTCAGCACGGCGTCATGAAACTGCTTGTCGCTCGTGGTGCGGTCGCGGGAAAAGCCGAGCTAATACGGAGGCTTAGCTTGCACCGCTAAATCCATGATGTTATGTTAGCTTGAGCTGAACGGCATTTCCGAAGGGGGCGGTATGCGCGTCAAACCCATCATCCAGGCGAGTCTTGTCGCCGGCGCGCTCGCGCTGCCGGCGGCCGCCTGGCCACTCGGGCTCGGCCGCCTGACGGTCGAGTCGTATGTGGGTCAGCCGCTGTCGGCGCGCATCGAGTTGCTCTCCGCCAGCAAGGAAGAACTCGACACGCTGTCCGCGCGAGTGGCCGACGCCGCGCTGTATCGCCAGAACAATCTCCAGTATCAAGGCGCGCTGTCGCGCGCCCGCGTGACCCTCGAGCGCGGTCCTGGCGACGCGATGTACCTGCGGGTGACCTCGCCAGCGCCGATCACCGAGCCGTACCTCGACCTCCTCGTCGAAGCCAATTGGGCCGCGGGGCGCGTGGTGCGCGATTACACGTTTCTCCTCGACCCACCGGGGGCGCCGCTGACGAGCGTCGAGCCGGCGACACCCGCGCGCGCCGGTACGGCGCCAGTCGCTCGCACGCAGCCGCCGGCGCCCGCGGTTCAATCGCCGCCATCGGCCGCGACCGCGCGCGCGCCGGCGCCGGCCGCCGCCGCACAGGGCGATACCTACGAGGTCAAGCGCGGGGACACGCTCTCGAAGATCGCCAAGGAGCACAAGCCCGAGACGGCAACGCTCGACCAGATGCTGGTCGCGCTCTTCAAGGGCAATCCCGACGCCTTCGACGGCAACAACATGAATCGGTTGCGCCGCGGCGCGATCGTGACCATCCCCAGCGCCTCCGAAGTCACCGCAAGTGCAGGGAGTGCGCAGGAGGCCACGCGAACGGTCCAGGTGCAGGCAAGCGACTGGCGCGCGTATCGCGATCGCGTCGCCGCTGCTGCCCCGGCGGTCCCCGAGGGGGCCGCGACACGTGCAGCGGAAGGTCGTATCGGTGCCGCGGTGCAGGAGCGCACCCCGGCGGCGCGCACCGGCAGTGACGAGCTTCGCGTGTCGAAGGACGGCGGCGTCGCGCGCGGCACGGCAGCGGCCGAGAACGGGGCTGCGCAGGCGGCGCAGTTGCGCGAGGCGCAAGGCCGTATCGCCGATCTCGAGAAATCGCTGAAGGACATGCAGCAGGCGCTGGCGCTGCGCAATCCGACCATGGCGCAGCTCCAAGGGCAGGGCAACGCGGGCGCGCCGGCGCCCGTGGCGCCTGTGGTTGGCGAAGCGGCGAAAGCCACCGCGACGCCGAAGGCCCCGGAAGCGCCGAAGGGCGCGGAGGTCGCGAAGGTCGCCGAAGCTCCCAAGGTCGCCGAAGCAGCGAAGGCTGCGGAAGCGCCCAAGGCAGCCGAGGCGCCCAAGGCAGGTGTCCCCGAGCCAACCCCATCGGCGCCGGCCGAGACGCCGAAGGCCGGTGAGCCGGCGACGACGGTTGCCGCCGTGGAGGCGCCCAAGACGCCGGAACCCCCGAAGGCAAGCGAAGCGCCCAAGTCGGTGACGACCAAAGCGTCTCCGAAGAGCGCCGCGAAGGCGCCAGCCAAGGAGGCCCCGGGATTTTTCGACGATTTCCTGGCGAGCACGCCGGGCTGGGTCATCGGGACGGGCGCGCTGGTGCTGATCGCCGGACTTGCCGCGCTCTTTGCGGCGCGCCGGCGCAAGACGACCAAATTCGAGGACAGCATCATCTCGGGGACCGATATCAAGTCCAACACGGTCTTCGGTTCCACCGGTGGCGGGGTCGTGAACACCGGCGATAATTCGCTTGCCAGCGACTTCAGCCGGGACGGGCTCGGCAACATCGACACCGACGAGGTCGACCCGATCGCCGAGGCCGAGGTCTACCTCGCGTACGGTCGCGATGCCCAAGCCGAGGAGATCCTCAAGGAAGCGCTCAAGAAGGACGCGCAGCGGCAGGAGATCTACCTCAAGCTCCTCGAGATTCACGCTCAGCACAACAAGCCGGCGGCCTTCGAGACTGTTGCCTCCGAACTGTATGCGGTGAGCCACGGCCAGGGCGAGGTGTGGCAGAAGGCGGTCGTCCTGGGTCGTCAACTCGATCCGGCGAACCCGCTGTTCGCGGAGGGTTCGATTCCGGCTCCGCATCCGGCGGCGGGCGGCATCGAGAGCGTGAACATCGCCACGCCGCACGACACCGCGCTCGAGTTCAAGATGGATGAGGAGATCTCGATCTCCCCGACGTCGGGCGCGAAGGGCAAGTCGCCCGTCGACATCCTGGCCGGTGCAACGTCGGAACTCGAGAAGACTGAGCGCCTGGCGGCGAGCGATTTCGATCCGGGGCGGACGATGGACTTGTCGGCGCCGGGTGCCGGCGCCCCGGCACGAGCGGCGGCAACGGGCGGTGGTACGGCTGCGACAATTGGCGCGGCGACCGCGGTGGCCGGTGCGGCGCTCGTTGGCGCGGCACGGACGGCAGGCGAGGCGCCCGAGCAGCGCGGGGAGCACTCGCTCGATGCGACGCTGGGCGGCCCGGTCGATGCCATGCGCGACACGCTCCACGAGAAGGTGGCGGCGGTCGGCGAGTCGATCGATGCCAAGGTGGCGGCGGTCAAGGATTCGTTCGATCTCGATTTCCATCTCCAGGACGATGAGAAGCCAGCGCCGTTGGCCAAGGCCTTGCGGCCGGAGCCCGTGCTGGAAGCCGTGGGGGGTGCGGCCGGTTCGGCGCCGATGACCGCGGCAAGCGCCGCTGCCCCCGCGCAGCTCACCCGGCCGGCCGCCGCCCTGGAACTCGACAAGCTCGATCTCGAATTCGATCCCGAGCGCTCGACCTTCGAAGATCCCACCCCCTCGATACTGGATGGCCAGTGGCACGACGCCGCGACCAAGCTCGATCTCGCCAAGGCCTATCAGGAGATGGGTGATGCCGAGGGCGCGCGCGAGATCCTGCAGGAGGTGCTGCACGAGGGCGACGACCAGCAGAAGGCGGAAGCCAAGTCGCTCCTCACCAAGATCGGCTGATTGCGTCTCGCGCTCGGCATCGAGTACGACGGTACGTCGTTCTGCGGCTTCCAGTCGCAGCCTTCGGGGTGCGGGATCCAGGACGCGCTGGAGCGCGCCATCGGCACGATCGCGGGACATCCGCTCACGGTCATCGCAGCAGGCCGCACCGACGCCGGGGTGCACGCGGCGCTGCAGGTCGTGCATTTCGACACCGGCGCCGAGCGACCGCTGACCGCTTGGGTGCGCGGCGTCAATGCGCACCTGCCGCCGGCCGTCGCGGCGCTCTTCGCGCAGCCGGTCGCAGCCGATTTCCACGCGCGTTTCTCGGCGACTGCGCGCCACTACACCTACCTTCTGCTCAACCGCGCCGAGCGTCCCGGACTCCTGACGGGCCGGGTCGGCTGGTACCATCGTCCACTCGACGTGATTACCATGCATACCGCCGCGCAGACGCTCCTCGGCACGCACGACTTCACGTCGTTTCGCGCCGCCGGATGCCAGGCGAAGTCGCCGGTCAGGACCCTCGCGCGGGCGGTCGTCGCGGCGCAGGGCAATCTCCTGCGATTCGACTTCACCGCCAATGCCTACCTGCACCACATGGTGCGCAACATCGTCGGCGCGCTGGTAACGATCGGCGCCGGAAAGGCGCCGGTGACGTGGCTCGCCGAGTTGCTCGCGGTCCGCGACCGTACGCGCGCGGCGCCGACCTTCGCGCCCGACGGGTTGTACTTCGCCGGTGTCGACTATGCGGCCCGCTTCGGATTGCCGGCGACGGTACGCGAGGTGGGGGTCCGGTGAGGGAGCGGGTCGGCCAGGAGCGGGGGCGCATGCGGTGGCGCCGATGCGACCCGACGTGAAGCGCACGCGTATCAAGATCTGCGGCATCACCCGGGTCGCCGATGGCCTCGCTGCGGCGCAGGCCGGCGCCGATGCGATCGGCCTCGTGTTCTGGCGCGGGACGCCGCGCGTGGTCGACATCGAGCGCGCGCGTGCAATCGCTGCGGCGCTGCCGCCCTTTGTGACCCGCGTGGGCCTCTTCGTCGATCCGGCGCCGGCCGAGGTGAATGGCATTCTCGCGGCGGTCGCGCTCGACACGTTGCAGTTCCACGGCCAGGAGGCGCCGGACCTGTGCCGCGCCTTCGGCCGACCGTATCTCAAGGCGATTGCCGTCAGGGACGGGGTCGATTTGCTAGAATGCGTGTCGCCTTACGGCGACGCGGCTGGCCTCGTTTTCGACACCTACGTGCCGGGGGATCTTCCCGGCGGGACCGGGCGTGCGTTCGACTGGTCGCAGCTCGCGCCAGCGGTGCAGTCCCGCCTGTCGGCGCCGGTGATCCTGTCCGGTGGGCTCACCGTCGACAACGTCGCGGTGGCGATCCGGACGGTGCGGCCGTGGGCGGTGGACGTGTCGAGCGGGGTCGAGGAGCGCGACGCAACCGGTGCCGTGCGCCGGGGCTTGAAGGACGCCGCCCGCATCGCGGCGTTCGTCGATGGAGTGCGCAATGCGGATGACCGATCTTCCTTCTGACCTCACCCCCCACCTGCCCGACGCGCATGGGCATTTCGGACCGTACGGCGGCGTCTTCGTCGCCGAGACGCTGGTGGCGGCCCTCGACGAGCTCAACGCGCAGTACGCGCGCTACCGCGACGACCCCGAATTCAAGCGCGAGTTCGCCTACGAGCTCGCGCACTACGTCGGGCGGCCGTCGCCCGTCTACCACGCGCAGCGCTGGTCGCGCGAGCTTGGCGGCGCGCAGATCTGGCTGAAGCGCGAGGACCTGAATCACACCGGTGCGCACAAGATCAACAACGTGATCGGACAGGCGCTGCTCGCGCGGCGCATGGGCAAGCAGCGCGTCATCGCCGAGACGGGCGCGGGCCAGCACGGTGTCGCGACCGCGACCATCGCCGCGCGCTACGGCATGGAATGCGTCGTCTACATGGGGTCCGAGGACGTGAAGCGCCAGGCGCAGAACGTCTACCGCATGAACCTGCTCGGGGCGCGCGTGGTGCCCGTCGAATCCGGCAGCAAGACGCTCAAGGATGCGTTGAACGAGGCGATGCGCGACTGGGTCACCAACGTCGAGACCACCTTCTACATCATCGGCACCGTGGCCGGACCGCATCCGTATCCGATGATGGTGCGCGACTTCCAACGGGTGATCGGTGACGAGTGCCTCGCGCAAATGCCGGAATACGCCGGCCGCCAGCCCGATGCGGTGATCGCCGCCGTCGGCGGTGGCAGCAATGCGATGGGCATCTTCTATCCGTACATCGGCCATCGCGACGTGCAGTTGATCGGTGTGGAGGCGGGAGGCGACGGCCTCGCCACCGGGCGGCACGCGGCCTCCCTCACTGGCGGGCGTCCGGGTGTGCTGCACGGCAATCGGACGTATCTCCTGCAGGACGCGAACGGCCAGATCATCGAGACGCACTCGATCTCGGCGGGGCTCGACTATCCCGGGGTCGGCCCCGAGCACGCCTGGCTCAAGGACAGCGGACGCGCGCAGTACGTCGTGATCGACGATGCGGAAGCGCTCGCGGCGTTCCACGATTGCTGTCGCATCGAAGGCATCATCCCGGCGCTCGAGTCGGCACATGCGCTCGCCTACGCGAAGAAGCTCGCGCCAACACTCGCCCGGGACCGGATCCTCCTCGTCAATCTCTCGGGGCGCGGCGACAAGGACATGGCCACCGTCGCCGAATGGGACGCCCGCAAGCGCTGAACGGGCCGCGGGGCGACGCTATCGGCACCACTGATCGTATCGACGTGAATCGGATCGACACCACCCTCGCGGCACTGAAAGCGGGCAAGCGCACGGCGCTCATTCCCTATATCACCACCGGCGACCCGTCGCTGGCGGCGACGCTGTCCATCATGGAAGCGCTGGTGCGCGCCGGCGCCGACGTGATCGAACTGGGGGTGCCGTTCTCCGATCCGATGGCCGACGGGCCGGTGATCCAGCGCGCCTCCGAGCGCGCGCTGGCGCAGGGCGTGTCGCTCGCCGACGTGCTCGACGTCGTCGCGGAATTCCGGCGCGCCAACACCACGACGCCCGTCGTCCTCATGGGCTACGCGAATCCAGTCGAGGCGATGGGTGTAGAGGCGTTCGTCGGGCGCGCCAAGGCAGCCGGTGTCGACGGCGTGCTCGTCGTCGACTACCCTCCGGAAGAGGCGCAGACCTTCGCGGCGCTGCTCGCCGCCGGCGACATTGCGCCGATCTTCCTGGTGGCGCCGACGACGCCCGAGTCGCGGATCGCGGAGGTCGCGCGGCTCGCTCGCGGCTACGTCTACTACGTCTCGCTCAAGGGCGTGACCGGCGCCGGCCACCTCGATACCGCCGAGGTCGCGCGCAAGCTCGCCGAGATTCGCCGGCACGTCCGCGTGCCGGTTGGCGTGGGCTTCGGCATTCGCGATCCGCAGACCGCGCGGGCGATCGCCGCGCACGCCGACGCCGTGGTCATTGGCAGTCGCCTCATCCAGGAGATCGAGGCCGGACCTGCAA
>JBDHRR010000013.1:0-45541 GCA_039807685.1 Burkholderiales bacterium | reverse complement strand
CCGCGACATCGGGCGCGGTGACGACCGGTAGCGCGGCGGTCGCGTCGACCGCGCCCGCACCGAGCGCGGCGGCGGGTGCGCGACGCGTCATCCTCGTCAACCCCGGCTTCGAGTCCCCCGCCCCGAGCGGCCGCACCGATCCCGCCGGCTGGTTCAGCTTCCAGCACGCGGGGACGAAGTCGTTCGACTTCACGCTCGATGCCGTCGACCCGCATGGCGGCGCGCACAGCCTGCGCATCGACAACGTTGGTCCGGAACCCTACGGTGCGATTGCGCAGGCGGTCGACGTCGGCGCCAACCGCGGCAAGGTCGCGCGTTTCAGCGCCTGGATGCGCACTCGCGATGTCGCGGGTACCGGCGCCGTGCTGCGGATGGCTGCACTGAGCGGAGGGGCGATCGTCGGGGAGAATTTCATGAAGGGTCGCGAGGTCACCGGCACCACGGGCTGGACGCGATACACGCTCACCCTGGCGATGCCCGCCGATGCGGGTCGCCTGGAAATCGGCGCCATGCTGCAGGGCAAGGGCACGCTTTGGCTCGACGACGTGGAACTCGAGTTCGTCGAACCATGACGCCACATCGCGTCGCCATCGCGAGGTCGCCATGCGCACGGATCCGCCGATGAATCGACCACCGCTGTCACCCTCCGCGCAGCGCGTGCAGGAGGCGCTCGCCGCCGCGGGACTCGATGCCCGCATCGTCGAATACGACGTCCCGGCGCGCACGTCGGCGGAGGCCGCAACCGTACTGGGCTGCACCGTCGGCCAGATCGCCAAATCGCTCGTCTTCAAGGCAGCGAGCGGCGCCCCGGTGCTGGTCATCGCGAGCGGCGCACAGCGCGTCGACGAAGCGAAGATCGGCGCTCTGGTCGCGGAACCGATCGGCAAGGCCGACGCCGCCTTCGTGCGCGCAGTGACTGGCTACGCCATCGGCGGCATTCCGCCGCTTGCGCATGCCCAGCCACTGCGCACCTTCATCGACCGGAACCTGCTACGCTACGAAACGGTCTACGCGGCCGGTGGAACGCCGCACGCGATGTTTCCGATCGCTCCCATCGATCTCGTCCGGGTCGCCGGCGGGAGCGTTGCCGATACCGCGCCCGACTGACACTTCCGGATGCGCCCCGGCGCGCGACAAGGACAGCGATGGACCGACGCCATTTCCTGCTGACGATCCCGGCACTGGCGGTCAGTGGTTGCGTCTCGGTGGGAGGCGCCGCCGGGCCGCCGCTGCCCGCACCGTCGTGGCGGGTGGGAGATCGCTGGACGTACCGCTGCAGCGATGGCTTTCGGGTCCCGGTGGTGTGGGAGGAGACGCACGAGGTCACGGCGGCCGACGCCGCGGGGATCACCGTGCGGATCGTCGCGCAGGGCGACGTCAATTTCACGCGCACCGAAATGCTGGCCTCGCCCGGCGTGGTGCGCGTCGGCGCCGCCTACGATCCGGCGGAAACGCGCAATTTCGAAGCGCCGATGGTCCGCTTCCAGTTTCCGCTCACGCCCAACACCGACTGGCGCCAGAACCTGCGCAACCTCGATCCCGCCAACGGCCTCGTGAGCACCATCGGGCGCTTCGTGCAGGTAGGCGGCTACGAGCAGGTGACAGTCGCGGCCGGCAGCTTCAACGCGATCACGATGCGCACGCTGATGAGCGTGGACGACAACAATCCGTTCCGCTGGCCGGTGCAGGCCAACTACATGACCTGGTGGGCCGAGGAAGCAGGCAACGTCGTGCGCATGACGAAGACGGCGACGTATCGCGAGCGCGGCGACGGCCGCGATGCGATGGAGATCCGCGCGCAGAACACGACCATCGAACTCGTTTCGTTCCGGCGCGCATAGCCGCCGACCGGTGGAAGATCGAAGCGACCGTTACGACAGCGCGAGCCGCTGCCAGATCGTCGTCGTGAGGCCGGCCGAATTCAACGTGTAGAAGTGCAGCCCGGGTGCGCCCTCTTCGAGGAGCCGTGCGCACAGGTCGGTGACGACGTCGAGCCCGAAGGCGCGCACCGACGCCGTGTCGTCGCCGAAGCCTTCGAGCTTGCGGCGGATCCAGCGCGGAATCTCGGCGCCGCAGGTATCGGAGAAGCGCACGAGGCGGGCGGCCGAGGCGATCGGCATGATTCCCGGGACGATGGGGATCGTGATGCCGCGCGCAGCGCAGGCGTCGACGAAGCTCCAGTAGGCATCGCGATTGTAGAAATACTGCGTGATCGCCGCGTCGGCGCCGGCGCGCACCTTGCGCTCGAAGTGGTCGAGATCCTCGTCGGCCGAGCGCGCCTGCGGATGGTATTCGGGGTAGCAGGCGACGTCGATCGTGAACCAGTCGCCGGTCTCCGCGCGGATGAGCTCGACGAGATCGCTCGCGTAGCGCAGTTCGCCGGCGCCGAGCGAGCCCGACGGCAGGTCGCCGCGCAACGCCACGAGATGGCGGATGCCGTGGCTGCGGTACTGCGCGAGGACCTCGCGCAGCGCAGCGCGGGTCGCGCCGATGCACGACAGGTGCGGCGCCGCCGCGATCCCCTCGGCCATGATCTCGAGCACCGTGTCGAGCGTGCCCTCGCGGGTCGATCCGCCGGCGCCGAAGGTGACCGAGCAGAACGCGGGCGCGAGCTCGCGCAGCTGCGTACGCGCGGCGCGCAGCTTCGCCGTTCCCTCCGGCGTCTTCGGCGGAAAGAACTCGAAGCTGAACGTGCCCGCGTGCGCCATCGCCGATTCAGTATCGGTACGCGTCGGGCTTGTACGGGCCGCGCTTGTGCACGCCGATGTAGCGCGCCTGCCGGTCGTTGAGCTCGGTGAGCTCCGCGCCGAGCTTCGACAGTTGCAGGCGCGCCACCTTCTCGTCCAGATGCTTGGGGAGCACGTACACGCCGACCGGATAGCGCTTGCCGCCCTCGCGCGCATCGGACCACAGCTCGATCTGCGCCATGACCTGGTTGGTGAACGACGAGGACATCACGTACGACGGGTGTCCGGTGCCGCAGCCGAGATTCACGAGGCGGCCCTCGGCGAGCAGGATGATCCGCTTGCCGTCGGGAAAGACCACATGGTCGACCTGCGGCTTGATGTTCTCCCAGCGGTACTGGCGCAGCGAGGCGACCTCGATCTCGTTGTCGAAGTGGCCGATGTTGCACACGATCGCCTGATCCTTCATGCGCTTCATGTGCTCGTGCGTGATGATGTCGATGTTGCCCGTGGCGGTCACGAAAATGTCCGCCTTGTCGCAGGCATCGTCCATCGTCACGACGCGGTAGCCCTCCATCGCCGCCTGCAGCGCGCAGATCGGGTCGATCTCGGTGATCCACACCTGCGCCGAGAGCGCGCGCAGCGCCTGCGCCGAGCCCTTGCCGACGTCGCCGTAGCCGGCGACGACCGCGACCTTGCCGGCGATCATCACGTCGGTCGCGCGCTTGATGCCGTCGACGAGCGATTCGCGGCAGCCGTAGAGATTGTCGAACTTCGATTTCGTGACCGAGTCGTTGACGTTGATCGCCGGAAAGGCGAGGCGGCCCTCCTTGTGCATCGTGTACAGGCGCTTCACCCCGGTGGTGGTCTCCTCGGTCACGCCATTGATGCCTGCTTTCACGCGCGAATAGAAGTGCGGATCCTTGGCGAGCTTTGCCTTGATCGCTGCGAAGAGCGCCTCCTCCTCCTCGTTGGCGGGGTGCGAGATGACCGACGCATCGGACTCGGCCTGCGCGCCCAAGTGGACGAGGAGGGTGGCATCGCCCCCGTCGTCGAGGATCATGTTGGGGCCGGCGTCGGCGCCTTGGCCTTGCCACTCGAAGATGCGGTGCGTGAACTCCCAGTACTCGGCGAGCGTCTCGCCCTTGTAGGCGAATACCGGTGTGCCGGCCGCGGCGATGGCGGCGGCAGCGTGATCCTGCGTCGAATAGATGTTGCAGGACGCCCAGCGCACGGCGGCGCCCAGCGATTGCAGCGTCTCGATGAGCACGGCGGTCTGGATCGTCATGTGCAGCGAGCCGGCGATGCGCGCGCCGCGCAGCGGCTTGTGCGGCGAGAACTCCTCGCGGATCGCCATCAGGCCCGGCATCTCGGTTTCGGCGATGCGGATCTCCTTGCGACCCCAATCGGCGAGCGCGACGTCGGCGACCCGAAAGTCGGTGAAATTCTTCGATTCGTTGGCGGCATTCATCGGCGACACTCCACGGCGGGGGCGCGCGGTGAGGCGAGGAATGGCCGGGGGCGAAGGCCTCGTCACGCCGCGTGCGGATCGCGGTTCAACGAGCGCGGTTGCGGTCGGGAGCCGCGGAGGTCACGGCATCCCTCGAAGTCCCGAGCCTGGCCCGGTCGCGGCAGCGCCGCCGCGCGGGTTGCAACGCTCCTCGGGAAGCCGCGCATTCTACCCGATTCGCCGGCACCGGTCGCGGTGAATGGCGGGGTCCGCGCACCGCGCGCCAAAAACGCCGGGGCCGCCTCGCATGCGGGCGGCCCCCGGGAACGACCGATACGATCGGAAGCGGGTCAGTTCTTCTTGATCTTCTCGAGCATCTTGAAGATGCCCTTGGGAGCGCCCACGAACATGCGCTTGAAGGTCTTGGGAAGGCAGCGCCGCTCGAGCGTATTGCGGCGGGTACGGGAACGTTCGGCCATGGCGGATCCTGTGCGAGATGGGATGCGGCGAGCGCGGCGCGTGCCCGACGCTCAGTGAGCCCAGTATTTTACGGCACTGGGCGCCCCGCCGCTACCACTGCCCGCCGTAGCCGGTGGCGCACTGCCCGGCGTCGCCGCCCCGGAGCCTGCTGCCGCGGCCGGAACGCCCATCGTGTCGTTGCCCGCCGGGCGCGCGCTTTGCATCCCGACCGTGCCGAAGAGATTGCTCGCGAGCCAGATCGGCGGACCGACCGAGACCTCGTAACGGACCACGCGCTCGGGTGCCGTGGACGCCGGCGCGGCAGGCGAGCGCGAGACGAATTCGAGCGACCCGTCGCCGATCGCCGTCGCCCGGAAACGATACGTCCGGGTATCGGCAACGCCCACGAGACCGGGTGGCTTTGGCGCCGGCGTGACATCCGGACCGCCGATCGTGGCGAGGTTGGGGCTCGCCGAACGCAGCAACCACGGATTGCCACCCGGGTCGTCGACGGGCAGGTTGACGACCAGCGCGGCATTGACGCGCATCGCCACGGCGCCACCGCCGGCGGGAGCCGCGACCTCTTCACGCTCGAGCGTCGCGCACGATGCAACCGCCAGCGCGAACGCCGCGCCGACGGCGGTGGTCAGGACTCGTTGCCTCATGGTCTTGCTCCTGGTGGCGTCAGGCGATCCCGGCGGCGGCCTTGAGCGCAGCCACCTTGTCGGTGCGCTCCCACGTGAACTCGGGTTCGTCGCGTCCGAAGTGGCCGTAAGCCGCGGTCTTGCGATAGATGGGGCGCAGCAGGTCGAGCATGCGCACGATGCCCTTCGGGCGCAGGTCGAACAACTCGTTGACGAGCGCTGCGATCTTCTCGTCGGCGATCTTGCCGGTGCCCTCGGTGTAGACCGTGACGTTCATCGGCTTCGCCACGCCGATCGCGTAGGCGAGTTGCACTTGGCATTGCCGGGCGAGCCCCGAAGCCACGACGTTCTTGGCGACGTAGCGCGCCGCGTACGCCGCGGAGCGATCGACCTTCGACGGGTCCTTGCCGGAGAACGCGCCGCCGCCGTGCGGTGCCGCGCCGCCGTAGGTATCGACGATGATCTTGCGGCCGGTGACGCCGGCGTCGCCGTGCGGCCCGCCGATCTCGAAGCGTCCGGTCGGATTCACGAGGAAGCGGGTACCGGTGAGGAGCTCGGGTGGGAGCACCGGCTTCACGATCGCCTCGATCACCGCCTCGCCGAGTTCCTTCTGCTTGTCGTTCATCGACGGATGGTGCTGCGTCGAGATCACCACGGTATCGACCGCGACGGGCTTGCCGCCCGCATAGCGCACGGTGACCTGCGATTTGGCATCGGGGCGCAGGAACGGCAGGCGACCGTCGCGGCGCACCTCGGCGTGCCGCTGCATGAGGCGATGCGCGTAGTAGATCGGGAACGGCATCAGCGTGGGCGTCTCGTCGCAGGCATAGCCGAACATGAGGCCCTGATCGCCCGCACCCTGGTTGAGATAGTCGTCGGAGGCGCGATCGACGCCCTGCGCGATATCCGGCGACTGCTTCCCATAGCACACCATCACCGCGCAGCCGTCGGCATCGAAGCGCAGCGACGGATCGTTGTAGCCGATCGCCCGGATCGTCTCGCGGGCGATACGGGCGTATTCGACGTTGGCGCTGGTCGTGATCTCGCCCGCCATCACGACGAGCCCCGTGGAGACGAGCGTCTCGGCGGCGACGCGACCCGTCGGGTCTTGCTCTAGAATCGCATCGAGCACGGCATCGGAGATCTGGTCGGCGACCTTGTCCGGATGGCCTTCCGATACCGATTCCGACGTGAACAGGAATTCGCTCATCTTCGAAGTCTTCTCGCGTGCAGTCAAAAGACGGCAATTCTAACAGTTTGGCCCGAGGCGCCACGGTGCCGATGGTGGCCGCATCGGCGGCAACGCGATGAGCATCGTGGCGGTCAATGGCGAGACGCTCGCGCAGGCGGTCGCGCTCCTGCGCCGCGGCGAACTCGTCGCCTTCCCCACCGAGACCGTCTACGGTCTCGGCGCCGACGCCGGGAATCCGCGTGGCGTGCGCGCCATCTTCGCGGCGAAGGGGCGGCCCGCCGACCATCCGGTGATCGTGCACGCGGGCGATGTGACGCACGCGCGTGAATGGGCCCGCGGTTTCCCTCCCGCGGCAGAAGCGCTCGCCGCGGCCTTCTGGCCGGGGCCATTGACGCTCATCGTCCCGCGCGCCGCGCGCGCCACCGACGATCTCACCGGTGGCCAGGATCGCGTCGGGCTGCGAGTGCCCTCGCATCCGGTGGCACTCGCGCTCCTGCATGCCTTCCACGCCGCCGGCGGCCACGGCATCGCCGCGCCGTCGGCCAATCGCTTCGGACGGATCTCGCCCACCACCGCGCAGCACGTGCACGACGATCTCGGCGACGCGGCCGCGCTCATCCTCGACGGCGGCGCCTGCGCCGTCGGCATCGAGAGCACGATCGTGGCCTTCGACGGCGACGAGCCCGTGCTCCTGCGTCCCGGCGGCATCGCGGTCGCCGATCTCGTGCGAGTCCTCGGCCGAGCGCCGGCGCAGGCGGGAAGGCACGCGCCGCGCGCGTCGGGGACGCTCGCCTCGCACTACGCGCCGCGCACGCCGGCGCGGCTGGTCGCCGCCGGGGAACTCGCGCGCTCGCCACCGCCGCACGCCGCCGTCCTCGCCCGCACCGTGGCACGACCGCCGGCCTTCGCCGGTGCGTGGATCGCGGCGCCGGCGACGGGCGTCGCGTATGCGCGCGACCTGTACGCCAACCTGCGCACCCTCGACGCCGCCGGCGCGCGCGAAATCGTCATCGAGACGCTACCCGACGCCGGTGAATGGCTCGCGA
Organism: Burkholderiales bacterium; assembly: GCA_039807685.1. GTDB lineage: Bacteria > Pseudomonadota > Gammaproteobacteria > Burkholderiales > Casimicrobiaceae > VBCG01. The sequence continues at coordinate 38,066 of JBDHRR010000013.1, read as the reverse complement.
TCCGCGATCGCGTGCAGCGCGCGGTGCACGCCGAGGACGACGACCGCGACTGACGGCCGCGCCCGGGCAAGCGCTCCCGCATCCGCCATCCCCCGTTCCAGCCCATGCGCATCGTCCTCGCCCCCGATTCGTTCAAGGGATCGCTGACTGCGCCGCAGGTCTGCGCCGCGCTGGCGCGCGGCCTGCGCCAGGCGATTCCCGACGCCAGCATCGCCGCCTGTCCGATGGCCGACGGCGGCGAAGGCACGCTCGAGGCTGTGCTCGCTGCCGCTCCCGCCGGGGCGCGTCGCGAGACCGCGCGCGTCACCGGTGCGGGTGGCGCCCCGATCGACGCGGCGTATGGGTTGCTGATCCAGGACGGCGCGACGACCGCGGTCATCGAGGTGGCGCAGGTCGTCGGCATCACCGATCGCGAGGCGCTGCGCGTGCCGGTGCGTTCGCGCACGACGCGTGGTCTGGGCGAACTGCTGCGGCGCCTCGTCGACCGCGGCATCCGCCGCTTCCTCGTGGGGCTGGGCGGCAGCAGCACCAACGACGGCGGCAGCGGCCTCCTCGCCGCGCTGGGTGCCGATCTTCTCGACGAACAGGGACGAAGCATCGCGGCCACGCCCGACGGCCTCGCCGCACTCGACCGCATCGCAACGACCGGTTTCGATGCGCGGATCGCCCAGTGCGACATCCGCATCCTCTCGGACGTCAACAACCCGCTCACCGGCACGCTCGGCGCGACCGCGGTATTCGGTCCGCAGAAGGGCGTGCAGGCCGACGAGGTGGCGGAACTCGACGCCACGCTGGGCGCCTTCGCGCGCATCGCGCAGGCTGCCTTCGGCCGCGACGTCGCGCACTTGCCCGGTGCGGGCGCTGCCGGCGGCCTCGGCTTCGCCTTCCGGCTCGTCGGCGCCACGATGCAATCGGGCGCCGAGGTGGTGGCCGGACTCGTCGGCCTCGACGCCGCCCTTGCCGATGCCGACTGGGCGCTCACCGGCGAGGGGCGTAGCGACCGGCAGACGCTGCTCGCCAAGGCACCGTTCGTCGTCGCCGGGCACGCCGCGCGGCACGGCGTCCCGGTCACGCTCGTCTCGGGCGCGATCGACCATGGCGCCCTCGATGCCCTGGGCGCCCACTTCGCCGGATGCTTCGGCCTCGCCGACGGCCCCATGGACCTCGCGGCGTCGATCGCGAACGCGGAGACCTTGCTCGCGGCACGCGCCGCGAACCTCGGGCGCCTGGTCCTCGCGCACGCCGTGGCCCGCTCGGCGCGTCCCGCTGGTGTCGGCGGGACACGCGGCGAGCGCGCGTAGTGCGTATGGAATAATCGTCCCGAGCCGCCGGCCCGAGGCGGCTTCTTCGCACCGACCTGCACCATGGACGCCAATCTCTACTCGCTCATCGAGCGGCACGCCCCACCGGGCGGCAACGAGCCCTGCCTCATCGAACCGGGCGGGCCAGTGGTGCACTACGACGACCTCTTCGCGACGTCGGCGCGCATCGCGCACGCACTCGTCATCGCCGGCTGCGTTCCGGGCGACCGCGTCGCCGTGCAGGTGGACAAGCACTGGCACGTGCTCGCGCTCTACCTCGCGTGCCTGCGTGCGGGCCTCGTCTACCTGCCGCTCAATACCGGTTACCAGCGCGGCGAGCTCGAGTATTTCTTCGCCGATGCAAAGCCGCGCGTCATCGTCTGCCAGCCGGATCGGCTCGGCGCGATCGCCGTCGGGCAGCGAGCGACCACCGTGCTGACGCTGGCCGAACTCGTCGATCGCGCCGCGAGCGAGCCGGCCGCATTCGCGACGGTGCCGCGCGCCGCCGACGACCTCGCGGCGATCCTCTACACCTCGGGTACCACCGGGCGCTCGAAGGGGGCGATGATCACGCATCGCAACCTCGCCTCGAATGCGCTGGCGCTCGTCGCCGAGTGGGGCTTCACGCGCGGCGACGTCCTGCTGCACGCGCTGCCGATCTACCACGTCCACGGACTCTTCGTCGCCACGCACTGCGTGCTGCTGTCGGGCGCACGGATGCTGTGGCTGCCGAAGTTCGATGCGCGCGAGGTGACGGCGCTGCTGCCACGCGCGACGGTCATGATGGGCGTGCCCACGTTCTACACGCGGCTCCTCGCGGAACCCGCGTTCGGCCGTGACAGCTGCGCGACGATCCGGCTTTTCGTCTCCGGCTCGGCGCCGCTCCTCGCGGAGACGTTCGAGGCATTCGTGGCGCGCACCGGACAGGCGATTCTCGAGCGCTACGGCATGACCGAAGCGGGAATGATCACGTCGAACCCGCTCGCCGGACCGCGCCTCGCCGGCACCGTGGGCCCCCCGCTGCCGGGCATCGAGGTGCGCATCGTCGACGAAGCGGGAACGCCGTGCGCCGGCGCGGCGATCGGCGGCGTCGAGGTGCGCGGACCGAATATCTTCGCGGGCTACTGGCAGATGCCGGAGAAGACGCGCGCGGAATTCACCGCCGACGGCTATTTCCGGACCGGCGACATGGGGCAATGGGCCGACGCCGGCACCGGGAATCCTTACCTGCGCATCGTCGGCCGCGCCAAGGATCTCATCATCACCGGCGGACTCAACGTCTATCCGAAGGAAATCGAGGAGCGGATCGATGCGCTGGAGGGCGTCGTCGAATCGGCGGTCGTCGGCGTTCCCGATGCCGACTTCGGCGAGGCGGTCGCCGCGGTCGTGGTCTGCAAGCCCGGCGCCGGCCTCACGGAGAGAGGCGTGATCGGCGCGCTCAAGGGCGAGATCGCCACGTTCAAGGTGCCCAAGCGCGTGCTCTTCGTCGACGACCTGCCGCGCAATGCGATGGGCAAGGTGCAGAAGGCGGTGCTGCGCGACCGCCTCGCGACGTCGTAACGCGCTGCGCGCGGACTACGCTCCCCCTGCCACCGGCCCGCCACGCGCGCGCTCGCGCAGCGCCGACATCACCGGCCACAGCAGGATCACGATGCCGAGCGTGACAATCGATCCCACCAGCCAATTCGACCAGAACACGCCGAGGTTGCCGCCGGAGACGAGCATCGACTGGCGGAACGCCGTCTCCGCCATGTCACCCAGAACCAGCGCCAGGACGAACGGCGCGAGCGGGTACTTCAGTTTCTTGAAGACGTAACCGACGACGCCGAACACCACCATCATCACCACGTCGAACATGTTGTTGTGGACCGTGTAGGCGCCGATCGCACAGATCACCACGATGACCGGCGCGATGATCGCGAACGGGATGCGCAGGATCGATGCCCACCAGGGCACCGTGGTGAGCACCACGATGAGGCCGACGATGTTGCCGAGGTACATCGAGGCGATGAGGCCCCACACGAAGTCCTTCTTCTCGACGAAGAGGAGCGGGCCCGGCTGCAGGCCCCAGATGAGCAGCCCGCCCAGCAGCACCGCCGCGGTCGGCGAGCCGGGAATGCCCAGCGTGAGCATCGGCAGCAGCGCGCTCGTCCCCGCCGCATGGGCGGCGGTCTCCGGCGCGACGACACCCTCGATCTCGCCGTCGCCGAACTTCTCCTTGCGCTTCGCGAAACGGCGCGCCATGCCGTAGCTCATGAACGACGCCGGCGTGGCGCCACCCGGGGTGATGCCCATCCAGCAACCGATGATGCACGAGCGCAGCGAGGTCGCCCAATAACGCGGCAGCTCGGCCCACGTCTTCAGCACGATCTTGGGATCGATGCGACCGTGCTTGCCCTTGAAGGAGAGGCCTTCTTCCATCGTGAGGAAGATCTCGCCCAAGCCGAAGAGGCCGATCACCGCGATGAGGAAGTCGAATCCCTGCAGGAGCGCCGGAATGCCGTAGGTCATGCGCAGCGTGCCAGTCACGGTATCGATGCCGACAGCGGCGAGCGCGAAGCCGATCATCATCGAGGCGATCGTCTTGACCGGCGGCTCGCGGCCCATGCCGACGAAGCTTGCGAAGGTGAGGAACTGGATCGCGAAATACTCCGGCGGCCCGAACTGCAGCGCGAACTTCGCCACCAGCGGCGCGAGGAACGTGATGAGGACGATGGCGAAGAACGCGCCGACGAACGACGACGTGAACGCCGCGGTCAGCGCCTCGCCGGCCCGACCCTTCTGCGCCATCGGATAGCCGTCGAAAGTGGTGGCGACGGACCAGGGCTCGCCGGGTATGTTGAACAGGATCGAGGTGATCGCGCCGCCGAACAGCGCCCCCCAGTAGATGCACGACAGCATGATGATCGCCGACGTCGGCGGCATCGAGAACGTCAGCGGGAGGAGGATCGCGATCCCGTTGGCGCCGCCCAGCCCGGGCAGCACGCCGATCAGCACGCCGAGCAGGATGCCGACGAGCATGAAGAGGACGTTCTTCCAGCTCAGCGCGACCGCGAAGCCGTGCATCAGGTTGCCGATGTCTTCCACGCCAGTCCCTCGTCAATGCGGGCGCGCCGCGCGCCCCGCCGGATCGTTTGGGTTCGAGTGCGCCGAGTGCGCGCCGCGGATCAGTAACCGAGCAGGCTCTCGAGCGGCCCCTTGGGCAGCGGCACGAGGAACCAGATCTCGAACAGGACGAACATCGCGAGCGGCACGCCCACGCTGACGAGCAGCGTGGGTAGCCAGCGGTACTTGCCCTGGAACAGCATGAAGCCGGCGATGAAGATCGCCGAAGCGACGTAGATGCCGATGAAGCCGATCAGGATCACGTAGCCGATCGTCGGCAGCAGCATCGTCAGCACCGGCTTGAAGTCGTGCAAGGTCACGAAGACCTTGTTCGCATCCTGCCGCCACCGCCGAAGCTGCTGGAACACGACCCACGCCCCGCAGGCGATCAGGATCCAGCCGATGATGTTGGGGAAGTATCCGGACTGCGGACCGTCCTCGGCCCACGCCGCACCGACGCGGTGACTGTCGGTCACCGCGATGAGCCCGAGAAGGGCGATGAGCAGGCCCACCGCCACTTCCATCGAGCGGGTGGAAATCACGCCACCCTTTCCCGCATCGTTCTTCTCGGCCATGGCCTGCCTACTTGGCGAGGAATCCGGCGCCCTGCATGAGTTCCTTGTGCTCCTTCTCCGCCTGCGCGACCCAGTCGGCGAACTCCTTGCCGGTCATGAAGGTGTCCTTGAACGCCGCGTCCTCGGTGAACTTCTTCCACTCGGGGGTCGCACGCACCTTCTTGAAGAGGTCGACGTAGAAGGCCACCTGATCCGGCGTGACACCCGGCGGCATGAAGATGCCGCGCAGCATCAGGTACTCGACGGGGAGCCCCTGCGACTTGCAGGTCGGGATGTCGCCCCAGGCCTGCGTTGCGGTCACCTTCGCGGTGTACGCCATCGGCTGGCTGTCGAAGACGCACAGCGGACGCAGCGCGCCGGCGCGCCAGTGCGCCACCGCCTCGATCGGATTGTTCACCGTCGAGTCGACGTGCTTGCCGACGAGTTGCACGGCGACGTCACCGCCCCCCTTGAACGGAATGTACGTCATCTTCTTGCCGGTTGCCTTGTCGATCGCCACCGTGATGATCTGGTCTTCCTGCTTGCTGCCGGTGCCGGCCATCTTGAACTTGCCGTTGTCGGCAGCCTTGATCGCCGCCATGTACTCGGCCGTCGTCTTGTACGGCGACTCGGCGTTCACCCACAGCACGAACTCGTCGAGCGCGAGCATCGCAACCGGCGTCAGGTCCTTCCAGTTGAATGGCACGCCGGTGGCGAGCGGCGTCGTGAAGAGGTTGGAGAGCGTGATGATGATCTTGTTGGCGTCGCCCTTCGCATTCTTGACCTCGAGGAAGCCCTCGGCGCCCGCACCGCCCGACTTGTTGACGACGATGATCGGCTGCTTCATGAGGTTGTTCTTGGCGACGACCCCTTGGATGAAGCGCGCCATCTGGTCGGCGCCGCCGCCGGTGCCCGCCGGCACGATGAACTCCACGGGTTTGGTCGGTTCCCACGCCGCGATGGCCGGGAAGGGAGCGGCAACTGCAACTGCAAGACCGGCCGCGACAAATGTACGGCGCAAGGTGCTCAGCATCATCTGACTCCTCCGTAAGACTGACAAGATCACATGCGGCTCGCGCTGGCCCGCTCGGTCCCACACTGTACCGTCATCTTGGCGTCCGCGGTGAACGCGGACGCCGCAGTCGGCAACTTGCAAACTACTTGACGAGGCCCGCGCCACGCGCCCACTTGTACTTCGCGGCGAGCACCATCACCGGCATCTCGGTCGTGTACGGATACGCCGGGACGCCATGATCGAACAGATACTCGGCGGCCTCCTCGACTTCGACGTCGCCAGCCAGCGAGACGACGATGGGCTTCTCGATCCCCTTCGCGCGGTACTCCTCGACGACCTCGGCGACGAGCTTGGCGAAGACCATCGGCGGCGTCACGATCGTGTGCCAGTACCCGAGGATGAGCGAGTGGATGCGCGGATCCTCGAGCCCCAGCCGGATCGTGTTCTGGTACGTCTTCGGCGGCTCGCCGCCGGTGATGTCGACCGGATTGCCGGCGGCGCCGAAGGGCGGAATGAACTTGCGGAATGCCGCATCGAGATCCGCCGGCATCGCCATGAGCTTCAAGCCGTTGTCGACGCAGGCGTCCGACAGCAGCACGCCCGAGCCGCCGGCACCGGTGATGATGACCACGTTCTCGCCCTTGGGCGTGGGCAACTTGGGGATCGCCCGCGCGTACTCGAGCATCTCGCGCAGCGCCTTGGCGCGGATCACGCCCGACTGGCGCAGCACGTCGTCGTAGATCTTGTCGTTGCCGGCGAGCGCGCCGGTATGCGAACTCGCCGCCTTCGCGCCCATCGCGGTGCGCCCGGCCTTGAGGACCACGATCGGCTTCTTCTTCGACACCCGCTTGGCCACCTCGGCGAAGCTGCGGCCGTCCTTCAGATCCTCGCAGTGCTGCACGATGATGTGCGTGTTCTCGTCCTGCTCGAAGAAGGTGAGGAGATCGTCCTCGTCGATGTCCGATTTGTTGCCGAGGCCCACGATCGCCGACACGCCCATCTTCGCCGAGCGCGAGAAGCCGATGATCGCCATGCCGATGCCGCCCGATTGCGACGACAGCGCGGCGTGCCCCTTGTAGTCGTAGGCGGTGCAGAACGTCGCGCAAAGGTTCTTCCACGTGTAGTAGAAGCCGTAGATGTTGGGGCCCATCAGCCGCACGCCGTACTTGCGGCCGATCGCCTGGATCTCCTCCTGGCCCTCGACGTTGCCGGTCTCGGCGAAGCCCGACGGAATGAGCACCGCGCCCGGGATCTTCTTCTCGCCGCACTCGGTGAGCGCCGCCGCCACGAACTTCGCGGGAATCGCGAATACCGCGACGTCGACGGTGCCCGGAATGTCCTTGACGCTCTTGTACGCCTTCAACCCCATGATCTCGTCGGCGGACGGGTTGATCGGGTAGATCTTGCCCTGGTAGCCGCCGTTGATGAGGTTCTTCATGACCGAGTTGCCGATCTTGCCGGCCTCGCTGGAAGCGCCGATCACCGCGACCGCCTCGGGCTTCATGATGCGGTTCATGTCGCGCACGATGTCGTCGTGCTGCGGACGGTAGCGCGCCGGCGCGGGATTCCAGTCGCAGACGATGCGCACGTCGGCGGCGGTCGCGCCGTTCTTCGTCGCGAACACCGGATTGAGGTCCATCTCCGCGATCTCGGGGAAATCGGCGACGAGTTGCGAGACGTTCTGGATGAGTCCCGCGAGCGCGTCGCGGCTCACCGGATCGGCGCCGCGCACGCCCTTCAGGATCTCGCCCGCCTGGATGCCATCGAGCATCGACAGCGCATCCTCCTTCGACGCCGGAGCGAGGCGGAACGTGATGTCCTTCAGCACTTCGACGAGCACGCCGCCGAGACCGAAGGCGACGAGCTTGCCGAACGAGGGATCGGTGACGGCACCGATGATCACCTCCTGCCCGCCGCCCAGCATCTGCTGGACCTGCACGCCGAGGAGATTCGCCTTGGCGTCGTACTTCTTCGCGTTCGCCATGATGGTGGCGAAGCCGCGCTCGGCCTCCTCCGCCGTCTTGACACCCACCAGCACGCCGCCCGCTTCCGTCTTGTGCAGGATCTCCGGCGAGACGATCTTCAGTACGACGGGAAAGCCCATGCCGGAGGCGAGCTTCGCCGCTTCCGCCGCCGAGGTGGCGACGCCTTCCTTCGGCACCGGGATGCCGTAGGCATCGCACACCCCCTTGCCTTCCGGCGCGGTGAGCGACGTGCGCCCCGCCGCCTTCACGGCATCGAGGATCTTGCGGACTGCGTTCTTGTCGTGGGCCATATCGATTTCCTCGTCAGCTTCGTTGCTTCGATGTCGTTGCGTTGAACCGGGCCGGCGTTCGCCGGATCAGATCGCACCCTCGGCGCGCAGCGCGGCGACCTGTTCGGTGCCGTAGCCCAGTTCCGCCATCACCTCGTCGGTGTGCTCGCCCAGAAGTGGCGAGCGGGTGACCTCGGTCGGGCTGTCGGAGAGCTTGATCGGATTGCCGACGGTGAGGTACTTGCCGCGCTTCGGATGATCGACCTCGACGATCGTTCCCGTCTTGCGCAGCGACGGCTCGGCGGCGAGTTCCTTCATCGACAGGATCGGCCCGCAGGGGATGTCATGCTCGTTCAGGATGTCCATCGCCTCGAACTTGGTCTTGGTCATCGTCCACTTCTCGATGTCGGCGAAGATGTCCTGCAGGTGCGGCAGGCGCGCCTTCGGCGTCGCGTAGCGCGGATCGGTGAGCCACTCGGGCCGGCCGATCACCTCGCAGATCGCCTTCCAGACGGGCGCCTGCGTGATGAAGTAGATGTACGCGTTGGGATCGGTCTCCCAGCCTTTGCACTTCAGGATCCAGCCGGGCTGGCCGCCGCCCGAGGCGTTGCCTGCGCGCGGGACCGCGTCGCCGAAAACGCCGTTCGGGTACTGCGGGTACTCCTCCATGACATGCGTGCGATCGAGGCGCTGCTGGTCGCGCAGCTTGACGCGGCACAGGTTCAGCACGCCGTCCTGCATCGCCGCCGAGACCTTCTGCCCGCGGCCGGTGCGATGGCGCTGGTAGAGCGCGGTGACGATGCCCAGAGCGAGATGCAATCCCGTGCCCGAGTCGCCGATCTGGGCGCCCGTCACCATCGGCGGGCCATCATCGAAGCCGGTGGTCGACGCCGAGCCGCCGGCGCACTGCGCGACGTTCTCGTAGACCTTGCAGTCCTGGTACGGCCCCGGGCCAAAGCCCTTGATCGACGCCACGATCATGTGCGGATTGAGCTCCTGGATGCGCTCCCAGGTGAAGCCCATGCGGTCGAGCGCACCCGGCGCGAAGTTCTCCACCAGCACGTCGCACTTCTTCACCAGCGCCTCCAGCACCTTCTTGCCGTTGGGCTTCTTGGCGTCGATCGTCACCGAGCGCTTGTTGTGATTGAGCATCGTGAAGTAGAGGCTGTCCACGTCGGGGATGTCACGCAACTGCCCGCGCGTGATGTCGCCCTCGCCGGCGCGCTCGACCTTGATCACGTCGGCGCCGAACCAGGCCAGGAGCTGCGTGCACGTCGGTCCCGACTGCACGTGCGTGAAATCCAGGATGCGGACACCGTCCAATGCCTTGCTCATTCGATCCCTCTCTGCCTTGTCGTCGGATGCCGCGGCGCGCCGATCGCGCGCAGTCCGCGGTATTTCGTGGATGACATCGGGTGCCGACACCGGTCGCCCGCGCGTGTCTGATCCCACTGCCGCCGCGCGTGCACACGGCGGCGATTTCGGGAACGGTTGCTACTTCTTCTTGGCCGTCGGATTGAGACTCGTGATGCGGCCGCTCTCGGTGCCGCCGCCTTCGGCGACGACCGCATTGATGAGCGTCGGCCGCTTGCTGCGGATCGCCTCCTCCATCGCACGACGCAACTCGCCAGGGGTCTTCGCGTACACGCCGACACCGCCGAAGGCCTCCATCATCTTCTCGTAGCGCGCATCCTTGACGAACACCAGCGGTGACGGATCGGTCGCGTTGCCCCAGCTCTTCTCGTCGCCGCGGTAGACGCCGTTGTTGTTGAGGATGACGATGCACACCGGCAGGTTGTAGCGGCAGATCGTTTCCGTCTCCATGCCCGAGAAACCGAACGCGCTGTCGCCCTCGATCGCGATGACCTGCTGGCCGGTCGCCACCGCCGCTGCCACGCAGTAGCCCATGCCGATACCCATGATGCCCCAGGTGCCGACGTCGATGCGCTTGCGCGGCTGGTGCATGTCGACGATCGAGCGCGTGAAATCGAGCGCGTTGGCGCCCTCGTTCACGAGCATGGCGTCGGGATTCGCCTTGACGATGTCGCGCACCACGTTGAGCGCGCTCTGGAAGCTCATCGGCGACGGATCCTTGGCGAGCGTCTCCGCCATCTTGGCGACGTTCTTCGCCTTGCGCTCGGCGATGGCGCCCGTCCAATCGGCGGGCGGCTTCGCGAAGCCCGAGCCGATCTCGGCCAGCAGCGCGGCGACGCACGAACCGATGTCGCCGACGACCGGCGCCTCGATGCGCACGTTGCTGTCGGCTTCCTGCGGCGAAATGTCGATCTGGATGAAGCGCTGCCCGCCCCACGCCTTCGACGTGGCGCCGCCCCAGGTCTTGCCCTTGCCTTGCGACAGGAGCCAGTTGAGGCGCGCGCCGATGAGCAGCACCACGTCGGCTTCCGGCAGCACGAACGAGCGTGCCGCTGACGCGCACTGCTCGTGCGTGTCGGGCAAGAGGCCCTTGGCCATCGACATCGGCAGGTACGGAATGCCGGTGCGCTCGACGAGCGCGCGGATGTCGGCGTCGACCTGCGCGTAGGCCGCACCCTTGCCGAGGATGATGAGCGGCTTCTTCGCGCCCTTGAGGAGCGCGACCGCGCGCTTCACCGCCTCCGGCGCGGGAATCTGCCGCGGCGCCGGATCGACGACCTTGATGAGCGAGGCCTTGCCGGCCGCCGCTTCCATCTCCTGCGGGAAGAGCTTGGCGGGCAGGTCGAGGTACACGCCGCCCGGGCGGCCCGACACGGCAGCGCGGATCGCCCGTGCGATGCCGATGCCGATGTCTTCGGCGTGCAACACGCGAAAGGCGGCCTTGGCGATCGGCTTGGCGATGGCGAGTTGGTCCATCTCCTCGTAGTCGCCTTGCTGCAGGTCGACGATCTCGCGCTCCGACGAGCCGCTGATGAGGATCATCGGGAAGCAGTTGGTCGTTGCGTGCGCGAGTGCGGTGAGGCCGTTGAGGAAGCCGGGAGCCGATACGGTGAGGCAGACGCCGGGCTTCTGGGTGAGGAAGCCGTCGATCGACGCCGCGTAGCCCGCACTCTGCTCGTGGCGGAACGACACCACGCGCAGGCCGTCCTTCTGCATGCGCCGCGCGAGATCGGTGATCGGAATGCCCGGCACGCCGTAGATCGTCTCGATGCCGTTCAACTTCAGCGCATCGATCACGAGCTGGAAGCCGTCGATCTCGTGGCTGGCGGCGGCCGGCGTCGCCTGCGCGCCGGCGTGACTGGAAGCGGGCTTGGTGGCAGTGTGGTCCATGGCATCTCTCCGGGCGATCGCGTCGGCTCCGTCAGGTCGGAGCCACGCGACTGTGAGCAGAATGAGCGGAAGCGGCGGAGTCAACCCCACCACGTCCTCCGAAGCCGGAAGCCTGCTGCCGCTTGGCTTCTCTTGATATTCGGCGCAAGATATGTGATATATCAGCCATTGTCAACACGCACCCGACGCGTCCGGCCAGAAGCCGGGTAAACACTGGATGAGTGGCGTTGCAGGACATGCTGCGCGAACGCCACTATTCCGCGCACCGCGATCCTCGTTCGCCAGACCGCCTTCATGCTGCGCACCACCGCAACCGGCCGCCGCAAGGCGGCGACCGACAGCACGGCACCGCCGGCGCTGCCCGCCCTGACGCCGATCGCCGCCACCGCGAGCCTGCGCGATCGCGCGTACGCGGCGCTGAAGCAGATGATCACCGACGCCGATATCTACGCGCATCCCGACGAGATCCGGCTCGACGAGAAGCAGCTCTCGGCGGCACTCGGCGTATCGCGCACGCCGATCCGCGAGGCGATGACGCTGCTCGAGCAGGAGGGGTTCCTGCGCACCGAGCCGCGGCGCGGCATCTTCATCGTGCGCAAGACGAAGCGCGAGATCATCGAGATGATCCGGATGTGGGCGGCGCTCGAGAGCATGGCCGCACGCCTCGCCACGACGAGCGCCACCGATGCCGAAATCGGCGGACTCCGGCAGCTCTTCGACGAATTCCGTACCGAGGCGCCCGAGGGCCATCTCGCCGAATACTCGGATGCCAACATCGCCTTCCACCAGGCGATCGTGCGGCTGTCGAAGTCGCCGCTGATGATCAAGACGACCGACAACCTCTTCGTCCACGTGCGCGCGATCCGCCGGATGACCATCTCGCAGAAGGACCGCGCGGCCCGCTCGATCGTCGACCACATGCGCATCATCGACGCCCTGGAAAGACGCGATACCGAGACCGCCGAACGGCTGGTGCGCCAGCACTCGCTCGATCTCGCCACCCACGTCGAGCGCTACTGCGACTTCCTGGATTGAGCCGCGGTCGATCCCGGCCGGGCGCGGCGTGGCGATCGCCAACGCTCCCGACTACCGGAAGTGCGCCGCCTTCCACCACATGTAAAGGCCGAGGCAAACGAGCATCGTCGCAAACGCGTAACGCAGTCTTGCGACGGGGAGCGCGTGCGCGACGCGCGCCCCAACCGGGGCGAGCAAGGTACTGGTGAGCACGATCCCGGCGAGCGCGGGCAGGTACACGTAACCGACCGCATAGCGCGGCAGGTCGGCGCGCCCCCAACCGGCCAGCATGAAGCCGACGGTCGCCGCCACCGCGACGGGGATGCCGATCGCCGCCGAGGTCGCCACGGCGGTGTGCAGCCGCACGTTGCAGCGGGTCATGAACGGCACGGCGAGAAAGGCGCCGCCGGTGCCCACCATGCCGGCGATGACGCCAATCCCCCCACCGACGGCAGCAAGACCGCGCCAACCCGGCAGTTGGCGCGAGGCGACCGTCGGGCCCTTGCGCAGCATGCGCCACGCACCCCACCAGATGAACGTCCCGAACACGCCCGCCATCATCGACGGCGGCAGCGCACTCGCGATCTGCGGTCCGACGAGCGAGCCGGCCACGATCCCCGGCGCCATCGCCTTCACCACGGCCCAGTCGACGGCACCCTTGGCGTGATGGGCGCGCGTCGAGGAGAGCGCGGTGAACACGATCGTTCCCGCGGAGGTGCCGATCGCCATCGGCACGATGTGCTCGCGCGCGAAACCCTGCGACGAAAAGACCTCGACGAGGATCGGCACGATGGTGAAGCCGCCGCCGATGCCGAGCAGTCCCGCGAGGAAGCCGACGAATGCACCGGTGGCGAGGAAAATGGGGAGGAGCGCGAGATTCATCGATGACAAGACGCGAAGTCGAGGGTCGCTGGCGGGTGACGAGGCGGCACGTTCACGGCCGGCGCGGGGCCATTGCCGCTGGCACGTCCGCGCCTCACGAATGAAGCGAGTGCGCCGTCAATCGCTCGACCGCCTTCCATTCCGCCGGCGTGACCGGCGTGATCGACAGCCGGTTGCCACGCCGCAGCGTCACCATGTCGGCGAGCGCCGGATCCGCCCGCATCTCGGCAATCGGCACGAGCCGCGTCTTGCGCACGAGCTCGACGTCGACGTTCCACCAGCGCGGTTCTTCGGGCGTCGCCTTGGCGTCGTAGTAGTCGCTCGCGGAATCGAACTGCGTGGCATCGGGGTACGCGAGCCGGCTCACCCGTACGATGCCGGCGATCCCCGGCAGCGGGCAGCTCGAGTGATAGAAGAGCGCGAGGTCGCCTACCTGCATCTCGCGCATGAAGTTGCGCGCCTGGTAGTTGCGCACGCCGAACCATGCGGTCGTCTGCCGCCGGGCCGCGACGAGATCGTCGATCGAGAACTCGTCGGGCTCGGATTTCATGAGCCAGAAGCGCGTCGCCGGCATGGCGCCCGTCCTTCGCTGGTACGCCACCGCGTCAGCAGTGCCGGCGTCCGGCGCCACGTCGACGCCGGAGCGCGCGGCGTGCCGGCGTGACGGAAAGGGTGTTCCCCGGATGTGCCGTGCCGACCGTCATCTTGAACCTGGGTTCAAGATTGGTCGCCTGCCGGAGCCTTAAGGCGCTTCCACGCGGGAGCGCACACGGGCTCGCTGAAGGGCTCGGCAACCTCGCTACGAGAGCATTGGTTCAAAGAGTATCGGGCCGACTCGAGCACCCCAGGGAACGTTGATCGTGCGGGTGCGGTGCCGGAGTGCGGTGGCGCCTCGCCCGGGGTGACGGGAGCCGCGGCATCGCGACCGTCACGCCAGTTGCGACGATATCAGAAAAGCTTGTCCTGGCTCGCCAGGATGGCGTCGATCGCGCTGTGCATCGACTGGACCCGTTGCTGGGCGCCGATCGCGTCGACGCCGGCCGCAGTGGCGCGCGGCGCCTTGCGCTCGCGCAGCAGTTCGTTGGCGATGTTGAGCGCCGCCATCACCACGATGCGGTCGGCACCCGCGGTCTTGCTGGCGGCGCGGATCTCGCGCATGCGCTGGTCGAGATACGCCACCGCCTCCAGAAGATCGCTACGCTCGCCTTCGCGGCAGGCGACCTTGTAATCGCGGCCGAGCAGGTGGACATCGAGGGTAACGGTGCGTTCGGCGTTCATCATTCGGGCGCCATCCGGGCGATCAGCGCATCGAGCCGGGCACCGGCCTGCGCGACCTTCGCCTCCGCATCCTGGCTGCGCGCCGCGGCGGTCGCGAGATCGCGCCGCAGCGACTCGTTTGCCGCGCGCAAGGCGCGCGTGTGCTCGATCAGCATGGCGAGCTTCTGCTCGAGATGTTGGAGATCAGCTTCCATGGCGGGGCTTCAGGGGCGGGAGCCGCAGTCGCATTCGATGTTGCGCTGCGAGATTCCTCGCATATTGGCGGCGACCGCGAGGCGCGTCAACCAGCGTCGACGCCGTCCATCGTACCGCACGTCACGGCCGTCGCGCGCTTAGGCCACGTCGGTGGCGAGCGGCACGTAGCGCACGGCGGCGACGGTGAGCGCCGCGCTGCCGCCGGGCGTGTGCAGCGTGACCGTGTCGCCCTCGTGTGCCTTGAGGAGTGCGCGCGCCATCGGCGAGACCCAGCTGATGTAGCCGCGTGCGGTATCGATCTCGTCGATACCGACGATGCTCACCGTGCGTCGCTCGCCACGTTCGTCGGCCACTTCGACCGTGGCACCGAAATACACCCGATCGGCGTCGTCGGCAGCGGCACGCGCCACCGGGTCGACGACCTCGGCCCGATCGAGCCGGCGCACGAGGAAGCGGATGCGCCGATCGACCTCGCGCAGCCGCTTCTTGCCGTAGATGTAGTCGCCGTTCTCGGAGCGGTCGCCGTTGCCGGCCGCCCAGGAAATCGTGGCCACCAGCGCGGGTCGCTCCTCGCCGACGAGCGCGTCGAGCTCGCGCTTCAGGCGCGCGAAACCGCCCGGCGTCATGTAGTTGCGCGTTCCCGCCGGCAGCGGCGGCGCGCCGTCGGGAGCGTCGTCGTCGCCGTCGTCGTCGGCCTCTCGGGTGAACGCCTTGCTCATTCGCGAACGCGCGGTACGCGCAACGCAGGATCGAGCGGCGATTATAGTCAGGGGCGGGCGCGCGAGCGCGCGGCGGCGAGCAGATCGCACAGGCTCGCCACGCCGTCGACGAACCGCGGGCCGGGCCGATGCAGGAGATCGCCGTTGGCGACGAGCACGTTGCCATCGCGCACCGCCGGCAGGTCGGGCCAGCGCGACCATTCGGCGAGCCACGCCGGTCGCCCCCCGGCATCGTCGGCGCCGATGATCACCTGCGGCGCCGCCGCGATCACCGCCTCGAGATTGACTTCGGGGGCGGGCAGCGCGAGCCCGGCGAAGATGTTGCGACCACCGCACAGCGCAATCGCCTCCGAGATGAGGTGGCGCCCCCCCACCGTGTAGAGCGGCCGGTTCCAGATCTCGTAGAACACGCTCAACGGGCGTGTCCCCGCGTACATCGCCTTGAGGGCGGCGAGCCGCCCGCGCAGGGCCGCGGCTGCCTTGGCCGCCTGCGCGTCGGTACCGGCGAGCGCGCCGAGCTTCTCGATGTCGCCAGCGATGCCGCCGATGGTGCGCGGATTCGAGAAGAACACCGGGATACGCAGCGCGCGCAGCGCAGCGAGTTGCTGTGGCGCGGTGTAGGGCCACGCCACGACGAGATCGGGCGCGAGCGCGACCACGTTCTCGAGATCGATCATCGCGGCATCGGCGACGCGCGGAAGCTTTCGCGCCGCCTCCGGATGATCGCTGTGCGCGGCGACGCCGACCACCGCCGGTCCCGCCCCGGCGGCAAAGAGCATTTCGGTGGCGTGCGGCGCGAGGCTCACGATCCGCCGCGCCGGCTGCGCGAGCTCGAGCGAGCGCCCATCGTCGTCGACGACGCGGATCGGCGCCGCCGCCAGGCCGGCGGCGGCAGCGAGGAACGCGAGCGCGGCGGACAGCGCCAACGCCAGCGGGCGCATGCTCACGGCTGGTAGCGGACCCCCGCGAAGAACTGCGCGCCACCCGTCGAGTAGCCGGCGGCGAGCTGATAGTTCTTGTCGAAGACGTTGTTCCCGCGGGCGAAGAGCGACCAGCCCTTGGCGACCACCCAGTCGAGGGTGACGTTGACGATGCCGTAGCCGCCCATGCGGACGAGATTCGCCGCATCGTCGTAGCGCATCGACGATGCGACGTATTCGACCCCGGCCTGCACCGGCCCCAACTGCTGCAGCGCCTGCAGCGCGCCGTGTTGCCGGGCACGGCGCGGCAGCAGGTTGCCGGTGTGGTCGTCCGTGGGATCCTGGAGGTCGAGCGAGGCCTTGACCCGCGTATCGCGCCAGGTGCCGGCGAGGCCGAGCGTCACGCCCTTGAGCGTCGCCTTGTCGACGTTGTTCGGCAGGCAGACGAAGTTCGCGTCGCAGGCGAACACGATGAGGTCGTCGACCCGGTTGTAGTAGCCGACCGCGTGCATCTCGAGACGCACCGCGCCTGCCGGTGGCGTCCAGTACACGCCGACCTCGGTATTGCGCGCCTTCTCGGGAACGAGATCCGGATTGGAGAAGAACGGGTAGTAGAGGTCGTTGAACGACGGCGCCTTGAAGCCGGTGCTGTAGCCTGCGGTCAGGCGCCACGTGGGGTCGAGGCGATATCCCGCGGTCACGCTCCCGGTCGTCTCGCCGCCGTACTGGCTCGAGTGGTCGTAGCGCAGGTTGCCCTGGAAGGCCAAGGCGTCGTAACGCAGGCGGTACACGCCGGTGAACGAGTTGGTATTGCGGTCGGTCACCGCGAAGCCCTGGTCGGTGGCGAGTCGCTCCTCGCGCCGCTCGACGATCGCGGCCAGAGCACCCAACGGCAGCGTGAAGTCGTTCTGCCAGGTGTACTGGCGCTGCGTGGTCTTGAACGGGAAATCGCCGAAGCCGGTCTGCGAGACAGAATCGTCGCTGCCCGAGCCGATGCTGAAGTTCGAACTCCACCAATCGGCGAGGCGATTGCGGCTTGCGACCGACCAGGCCTCGAGCGTGGTGATGGTGCGATCGTCGAAGCCCGGCCCGCCATCGTATTGCGCATTGAGGCGGTTGTAGAAGTACTGGACGGCGACGTCCTGGTCCTTGGCCCAGGTCAGCACACCGTTGGCGCTCGCGTTCTGCCGGCTGTAACCGTCGCGATCGCCGTTGTAGCTGAAGTTCGCCGGATCGACGATCGCATCGAAGCCGTCGCTGCGCGTCCCGCCGAACTGCGCGCTGAAGACGAGCGGCCCCATGCTGCCGTTGAGTCCGCCGTTGGCGCTGCGCGTCGCATACGTGCCGTAGCCTGCGCTGGCGTTGGCCGCCCACGCCCCACCCTCCGCCTTGCGGGTGAAGATCTGGATCACGCCGCCGATCGCGTCGGCGCCGTACAGGCTCGACGCCGGTCCGCGCAGGATCTCGATGCGCTCGATCTGGTCGAGCGGGATCGCCTCCAGCGAGGTAGCGCCCACCGATGACGATCCCACGCGCAAGCCGTCGATGAGAACCAGCGTCTGCCCGCGATTGGCGCCGCGCAGGAAGGCGCCCGAGGTCGACCCCGGGCCCCCGTTCATGGTGATCTCGACGCCGGGCTGGCGCTGCAGCAACTCGGTAAGGCTCTGCACGCCGCTGCGCAGGATCTCGTCGTGGCCGATCACCGTGAGGTCGGCGAGGAGATCGGCGATCTGCTGCGGCGAGCGTGCGGCGGTGACCGCGACCGCGGGCAGCGCCGTGGGCGCAGGCGCCTGCGCGTGGACGACGCAAGGAAGGGCGACCGCGATGGCCGCGGCGAGACGACGGGACGACAGGGACATGAAGCCTCCGCGTGGCCGTGCATCCCCGCACGGCGATGGGTACTGCCAGAAAGGCGGCACCGTTCGCCAACGGGCGACGACGCCGGGTCACGCAGGCCGGTCTCCGGGCTCGGCCATGTGGACGGCTCGCCTTCCCATCGCGTGCGACGCGACAGTGGCGTAGGGAGCCGGCCTTCGAGGCCTTACCGTTGCGGGGGCAGCCGCGGAATTCGCATTGCGCTCCTGACGAGCCGATGCGGCACCGCGTTCCCGTTTCACCCGTCGCGCCGAACGCCGCGACGAGCACCTGCTGGCGCGATTGTACCCATCCCGCAGACGACCGCTGCCGCGCTGCTATAATTCGCGCCCCTTCGCACCCCAGCCCCCACGGCATCACCGCCGCTCCGGGGAATGCGCCGTGCCCAAGAAGCTCTTCATCCGCACCTTCGGCTGCCAGATGAACGAGTACGACTCGGACCGCATGGCCGACGTGCTCAACGCCGCCGACGGCCTCACGCTCACCGAGCGTCCCGAGGACGCCGACGTGATCCTGTTCAACACCTGCTCGGTGCGCGAGAAGGCGCAGGAGCGCGTGTTCCACGACCTCGGTCGCGTGCGCGCCTTGAAGGCCGCCAATCCCGATCTCGTCATCGGTGTCGGCGGCTGCGTCGCCTCGCAGGAAGGCGCCGGCATCGTCACCCGCGCACCGTACGTCGACGTCGTCTTCGGCCCGCAGACGCTGCACCGGTTGCCCGCGCTCATCGCGCAGCGACGCGCCACCGGAAAGCCGCAGGTCGACGTGAGCTTCCCCGAAATCGAGAAATTCGATCACCTGCCGCCACCGTCGGTCACCGGGGCGACGGCATTCCTGTCGATCATGGAAGGCTGCAGCAAGTACTGCACGTTCTGTGTCGTTCCCTATACGCGTGGCGAGGAGGTATCGCGGCCGTTCGACGACGTGCTCACCGACGTCGCGGACCTCGCCGACCAGGGCGTGCGGGAAGTCACGCTCCTCGGGCAGAACGTCAATGCCTACCGCGGCCGGATGGGCGGCCCCGGATCGGGCGAGATCGCCGACTTCGCGACGCTCCTCGAGTACGTCGCCGAGATCCCCGGCATCGAGCGCATCCGCTACACGACGTCGCATCCGCGCGAGATGACGCCGCGGCTCATCGCGGCGCACGGAGCACTCCCCAAGCTCGCGAGCCAACTCCACCTGCCGGTGCAATCGGGATCGGATCGGGTGCTCGCCGCGATGAAGCGCGGCTACACGGCGCTCGAATACAGATCGATCGTGCGCCGGCTGCGCGCGGCACGCCCCGACCTGTCGCTCACGTCGGATTTCATCGTCGGCTTCCCTGGCGAGACCGACGCCGACTTCGCGCTCACGCTGAAGCTCGTCGAGGACATGCGCTTCGACGGCGCCTTCAGCTTCGCCTACAGCAGCCGCCCGGGCACTCCGGCCGCCGAGATGGCCGACCAGGTGCCACCCGACGTGCGCCAGGCGCGGCTCGTCCGCTTGCAGGCGCTGCTCGAGCGGCAGTACCGGGCGTACAGTGCCGCCATGGTGGGCAGCCGCCAGCGCGTGCTGGTGACCGGCCCCGCCGCCCGCGACGCCAATGAACTCGCCGCACGCACCGGGAACAACCGGGTCGTCAACTTTGCGGGCGACGCCTCCTTGATCGATACCTACGTCGATGTCACGATCACCACCGCGCTGCCGCATTCGTTGCGCGGAGAACTCGCGCGATAGAGCCGGTCGAATCGACCGCCAGGAAGCACTCGCATGAGAACGATGGTGTCCATCGCGGCGATCGCCGCCGCCGCAACGCTCGCCGGTTGCGCGAGCGTGATGCCCGAACCGTCGCCGCAGGCCGCGACCGTACCAGCGCACGAGACGGCAGCGTCGGCGCGTGCGGTGGCGCCTTCACGCCCTTCCGGGGGGGCAACGGCACTCGCCAACGGCGCAGCGCCCTCCGCACAGGCGATCGCGAGCGCCCAGAAACTCGCCGGCGCGCCGGGGAGCACCCCGCCACCCGCCCCCGCGTCCAGCAATCTGCGTTCGTTTGCCGACGTGAGCCGCGACGCCAAGGAGTCGCCGGGGCTCTTCCGCGTGTGGCAACGCGACGAGCGCGTCTACCTGGAACTCGCTCCCGACCAGTTCGACCAGCCGTTCTTCTTCTCCACCAACCTCGACCAGGGTCTGGGCGAGCACCGCTTCCTCGCGGGGCTCATGACGAGCAGCCTGACGCGCCGCTTCGGCGGCCCGCTCATCGTGACGTTCCGTCGCGTCGGCAACGGCGTCCAGCTCATCGCGCGCAACGTCCGTTTCACGGCGTCGCCGGGCACGCCGGAAGCGCGCAGCGTCGCCGACGCCTTTTCCGACAGTCTGCTCGCGACCGCGCCGATCGTGTCGCAGCCGCATCCGGAGCGCAACTCGGTGCTGATCGACGCCAACGCGCTCTTCCTTGCCGACCTGCCCGGTGCGGCGCCGCGGCTCGAGCAGGCATACCGCCAGCCGTACGTCTTCGACGCGCGCAACTCGTCGTTTCGCACGGTGACGAGCGAGGCCGACTTCGCCTCGTTCGTCGTCTCCGCGCATTACGCGCTGGCCCGGGTGGCGCTGCCGCAGCCGGGTGCCGCCTCCGGCCCCGAACCGCCGTCGACGGTGCCGGACATCCGCAGTCTCTTCCTGGGCTTTCACTACTCGCTCGCCAGGCTCCCCGATACGCCGATGCGTCCGCGCGTCGCCGATCCGCGCATCGGCTACTTCACCACCGACGTATTCGATTTCACGGCGGACGAGCGCCGTCTGCCGATCGTCCACTACGTGAATCGCTGGCGTCTGGAGAAGAAGGATCCGACGGCGGCGATCTCCGAGCCGAAGCAGCCGCTCGTGTACTGGATCGATCGCAACGTACCCCGGCAATACCGCGATGCGATTCGCGACGGCATCCTCGAATGGAACAAGGCATTTGCGCGGATCGGCTACGCGAATGCCATCCGCGTCGAGATCCAGCCCGACGACGCCTCGTTCAATACCTCCGACATTCGCCACGCCTCGATTCGCTGGATCGCCACCGCGCGCAGTTCGTTCGCGGCGATCGGGCCGCGGGTAGTCGATCCGCGCAGCGGCGAGATCCTCGATGCCGACATCGCCATCGACGCCACGGCCTTCCGGCTCCACAAGGCGCTGGTCGCCGAGACGATCCCCCGACCATTGGCGCAGGCGGCATCCGGCAGCGATGCGGCCTGCACCTACGCGGCCGAGGCCGCCGAGGACCAGGCGTTCGCCCTCGCGCTCCTCGAGGCGCGCGGCACCTTGATGCTCGACGGGCCGCAGGCCGAGGCCTTCATCCGCGGCCATCTGAAGGAAGTGACGATGCACGAGGTCGGGCACAGCCTGGGCCTCACACACAATTTCCGCGCGTCGACGGCGTACACCGCGGCCCAGCTCGCCGATCCCGAATTCACGCGCGAGCACGGCATCGGCGGCTCGGTGATGGAGTACAACGCGGTCAACCTCGCGGCGCGGGGCGAGCGCCAGGGCGAGTACCACATGTCGACGCTCGGTCCCTACGATTACTGGGCGATCGAGTACGCCTACCGGGACCTCGCGCCCGACGCGGAAGCGACGGCGCTCGCGCGCATCGCGAGCCGCAGCAGCGAACCCGAACTCGCCTTCATGGCCGACGACGCACTGTACGTGAGCGGCCTCGACCCGCAGGTGAACACCTTCGACCTCGGTGCCGACCCCCTCGCGTACGCCGCGCGCCAGCTCGAACTCAGCCACGAGTTGTGGCAGCTCACCGCGCGCCGCGCCCTGCAACCCGACGAGGGCTACGCGCTCCTGCGCCGCAACTTCGATCGCGGACTCGTCCGCATGCACTGGAGCGCGGTCAATGCCGCCAAGTACATCGGCGGCCTCACGCTGCGCACCGATCACGCCGGCAGCGGGCGAGCGCCGCTCGAGCCGGTACCCGTCGCCAGGCAGCGGGCCGCCCTCGACCTCCTCGCCACCACGATCTTCGCCGCCGATGGCTTTGTCTTTGCGCCGGCGTTCCTGTCGCGGCTCGCGATCAACGACGCCGACATCGACGACGCCCAGGCGCTCGGTCGCAACGTGCCGACCGTCGACGTCGCGGTCGACCAGAAGGTGCTGGAGCTGCAGCGGGCGGTGCTTTCCCCGTTGCTCGGACCGGACGTCGCGCAGCGGCTGCAGAACAACGAGCTCAAGGTCGCCGAGCGAGCGCAGGCACTGACGGTCGCCGAGCTCTACGCGACCTTGCATCGGGCGATCTTCAGCGAGATCCGGGCAGGTCACGACGTGCCGCTCCTGCGCCGCAACCTGCAGCGCGAGTATGTGTCGCGCGTCGCGCTCGTCATCGTGCGACCGCCTCCGAACATGCCTGCGGATGCACGCGCGCTGCTGCGCGCCGACGCCGTCGCGCTGCGCACCGAACTCGCTGCCGCGGGCAAGCGCCGCGGCCTCTCCGTGGAGACGCGGGCGCACCTCGCGGAGAGCGTCGCCACCCTCGACGAGGCGCTGCGCGCGCCGCTGCTGCGCCAGGCGCTGTGATGCCATGACGACACGCCGCGCACCCGTCACCCTCACCCTCTCCCCGCTCGACAACCGGGCGCTCGCCAACCTCACCGGCCCGCTCGATGCCAACCTGCGCCAGATCGAGGACGCGCTCGATGTGGCGATCACGCACCGCGGCGGCAGCTTCGCGATCGATGGCGAACCGGCGCAGGCGGCACGGGCCGCGCGGGCGCTGGAGCACTTCTACGCGGCGGCCGAGAAGCCGCTGTCGGTGGAGGACATCCAGCTCGGCCTCGTCGAGGTCACCAATCGCAAGCCGGCGCCGGCATTCGACGCCGACGGGGCGCCGGTGCTGCACACGCGCCGCCCCGACCTGCACGGCCGCACGCCGAACCAGGTGAGCTACCTCAAGGACATCACGACGCACGACATCACCTTCGGCATCGGCCCGGCCGGCACCGGCAAGACGTACCTCGCGGTCGCCTGCGCGGTCGATGCGCTCGAGCGCGATGCCGTGAAGCGGATCGTCCTCGTGCGCCCGGCGGTCGAGGCGGGCGAGCGTCTCGGCTTCCTGCCCGGTGACCTCGCGCAGAAGGTCGACCCGTACCTGCGCCCGCTCTACGACGCGCTGTACGATCTCATGGGCTTCGACAAGGTGGCGAAGCTCTTCGAGCGCACCACGATCGAGGTCGCCCCGCTCGCCTACATGCGCGGCCGTACGCTCAACCACTCGTTCATCATCCTCGACGAGGCGCAGAACACGACCCCCGAGCAGATGAAGATGTTCCTGACCCGCATCGGCTTCGGCACCAAGGCGGTGGTCACCGGCGACGTCACGCAGATCGATCTCGGCAAGGGCCAGAAGAGCGGTCTCGTCGAATCGGCGCGCATCCTGAACGGGGTGCGCGGCATCGCGTTCCGGCATTTCACGAGCGCCGACGTCGTGCGTCATCCGCTGGTGCAGAAGATCATCGACGCCTACGACCGCGACGCCGCCCGCCGCGCCACCCGCGCACCGCCGGCGACGTGAGTCCGGTCGCCCCACGCCGCACGCGCGCCACGAAGGCGGCACCAGCGCTCTCGCTGTCGGTGCAATACGCGAGCAATGCGCCGGACCTGCCGACCCGCTCGCAACTGCGGCGCTGGGTGAGGGCCGCACTCGCCACCGATGCGGTGGTGACGGTGCGCTTCGTCGATGCCATCGAGGGTCGTGCGCTCAATGCGGAATTCCGCGGCAAGGACTACGCGACCAACGTCCTCACCTTCGTGTACGATGACGCTGCCCCGCGCGCCGGCGACGTGGTCCTGTGTGCACCGGTCGTGCACCGCGAAGCGCAGGCGCAGGACAAACCGCTCGTGATGCACTACGCGCACCTCGTCGTCCACGGCCTGTTGCACCTGCAAGGCTTCGACCATGAGCGCGCCGCCGACGCGGCCGTGATGGAGGCGCGCGAGGTTGCCATTCTCGACCGCCTCGGCGTACCCGACCCGTACCTACCCCGCGCCCCCCATGACCGAAGGTGACGCCGCGAAGGGCAACGACAAGCCCTCGTTACTGGAGCGCCTCACGGCGATGCTCCTGCGCGAGCCCGACGACCGCGACGAACTGCTCGATATCCTGCGTGGCGCGCTGGAGCGCCACCTGCTCGACGCCGATGCGCTGTCGATGATCGAAGGCGTGCTGTCGGTTTCGGAGACGACGGTCCACGACATCATGATCCCGCGCGCGCAGATGGACTGCGTGTCGGCGGACGACACCGTGCCCGAGTTCATGCCGGCGGTGGTCGAGACCCGCCATTCGCGCTTCCCGGTGATCGGCGAGAGCAAGGACGACGTGTTGGGCATCCTGCTCGCCAAGGATCTGCTCAACTACTACGCGAATCCGGGAGTGTTCGACCTGCGCGCGCAGCTGCGGCCGGCGGTGTTCGTGCCGGAGAGCAAGCGGCTCAACGTCCTGCTGCGCGAGTTCCGCGCCAATCGCAATCACATCGCGATCGTCGTCGACGAGTACGGCGGCGTATCGGGCCTCGTGACTATCGAGGACGTGCTGGAACAGATCGTCGGCGACATCGAGGACGAATTCGACCTCGACGAAGGTCACGATCACATCATCCCGGAAGCGAGCGGTCGTTTCCGGGTGAAGGCGCAAACCGAGATCAGCGATTTCAACGAGCGCTTCGGCACCACGTTTTCCGACGACGAGGTCGACACCATCGGCGGCCTCGTGCTCCGCGCCTTCGGACGCCTGCCCAAGCGCGGCGACGTCACCACGCTCGCCGACCTGCGCTTTCGCGTGCTGCGCGCCGACAGCCGGCGCCTGCACACGCTGCAGGTCGAGCGCCTGCCGTCCGCGCCCGCCGGCCCCACCGAGTAGGCCGCGGCACCGCCTGCCGGCACGCCCGCAGTCCACCGTCCGCGCAGCGCCCGCCCGGCAGCACCGCCGATGCTCTCCCGCAATCTCGTTCTCGCGCTCGCCTTCGCTGCCGGAGCGCTGGCGGTATTCGCCTTCGCCCCGTTCTCGGCAACGCTCGTCGCTCCGGTCTCGCTCGCCATTCTCTTCGTGGTCTGGGACGCGGCGGCCACGCCGCGGCGCGCCGCAGCGCTAGGCTTCGTCTGGGGGGTCGGACTCTTCGGCTTCGGCGCGTCGTGGGTCTTCATCGCGCTCGAGACCTTCGGTGGCATGCCGCTGCCCGTCGCCGTCATCGCGACCGCCGGATTCGTCGCCTACCTCGCCTGCTGGCCGGCGCTCGCGGGGTGGGCGGCGGCACGCGTCGCGCCGCCGCACTCGCTCGCCCGGCCCTTCGGCGCTGCCGGCGCCTTCGTGCTCGGCGAGTGGCTGCGCGGCTACGTCTTCACCGGCTTTCCGTGGCTCGCGCTGGGATACGCCGAATTGCCGACGAGCGGTGCGCTCCCTCTCGCCGGCTTCGCGCCGGTGGGCGGTGTCTTCGCGGTCTCGCTCGCGGTGGCGCTGGTGGCGGCAGCTGTCGCCGGCTTCGTGCAGGCACTGTCGACTTACCAGCGGACCCGAATGCTCGTGCTGGTGGCACTCGCCGCCGCGCTCTTCGGCACCGGGGCGCTGCTGCGCCCGATCGAGTGGACGCACCCGGTCGGTGACCCGCTCACCGTCTCGCTCGTGCAAAGCAACGTCGCGCAGGAGCAAAAATTCGATCCCGCCTTCCAGCCAGAGAACTACGCGCTCCACGCCGACCTCATCCGCCGCTCGCGCGGGCGCGTGGTCGTCCTCCCCGAGAGCGCGTATGCGCAGTTCGTCGACGAGATCCCGCCTGCCGTGCTCGATGAGCTGACAACGCTCGCCCGCGAGCGCGACGGCATGGTGCTGGCGGGTCTCTTCGTACTGTTGCCGCCCGCCATCCCGGGCGCCGACGAGCGCATCCACAACAGCGTCGTGAGCCTGTCCGCCGAGCCGCCGCAGCTGTACCGCAAGCACCACCTCGTGCCGTTCGGCGAATCGATCCCGCTGAAAGGACTCGTCGGCTGGTTCATCAACAGCGTGCTGCACATCCCGCTCGCCGACCAGGCCGCCGGTCCCGCGCTGCAGCCGCCGTTCGTCGTCGCCGGCCAGCGCCTCGCCGTGGACATCTGTTACGAGGACGCCTTCGGCGGCGAGCTCGCGATCCCGGCGCGCGCGGCGACGATCCTCGTCAACGTGACCAACGACGCTTGGTACGGGCGCTCGATCGCCGCCCGCCAGCACAACCAGATCGCCGCCATGCGCGCACTCGAGACCGGTCGGCCGATGCTGCGCGCGACCAACAGCGGCATCACGTCCGCCATCGGACCGGACGGACGCGTGCGGGCCGAGCTGCCGTGGTTCACGCGCGCCGTCCTCGAAACCGAGGTCACCGGCCGCGGCGGCGACACGCCGTACATGCGCATCGGCGACGGGCTCGCCTTGGCGCTCGCGGCGGCAGTGTTCGCCGCTGCCGCTCGCGCGGCGCGCCGGCGCCCCGCGGCGTGACCGTCGCGACGCATCCGGCGAAACCGGTAGAATTCGCGGCATTCGAGCGGTTGGCGCGGCGCTCCCGCGCCGGTGGAAAAGCCTGTCCATGATCACCTTCCAAGACGTCGTCCTGCGCTTGCAGCGGTACTGGGCGCAGCACGGCTGCGCACTCCTCCAGCCCTACGACATGGAGGTCGGAGCGGGCACGTCGCACACGGCGACGTTCCTGCGCGCGCTCGGTCCCGAGCCCTGGCGTGCGGCTTACGTGCAACCGTCGCGGCGTCCCAAGGACGGCCGCTACGGCGAGAATCCCAACCGCCTGCACCAGCATCACCAGTTCCAGGTCGTGCTGAAGCCCGCACCCGCGGACATCCTCGAGCTCTATCTCGATTCGCTCACCGCGCTGGGTTTCGATCTCGCGCGGAACGACGTGCGCTTCGTCGAGGACGACTGGGAGAACCCGACACTGGGCGCCTGGGGTCTCGGCTGGGAAGTGTGGATGAACGGCATGGAGATCACGCAGTTCACCTACTTCCAGCAGGTCGGCGGCCTCGATTGCAATCCCGTCACCGGCGAGATCACCTACGGCCTCGAGCGCATGTCGATGTATCTCCAGAACGTCGAGTCGGTGTACGACCTTCGGTACACGGAGACGATGTCGTATGGCGACGTGTTCTTCCAGAACGAGGTCGAGCAATCGCGCTACGCATTCGACGAGAGCAATGCCGCGAAGCTCTTCGAGCAGTTCGCCTATTTCGAAGGCGAGGCGAAGCGCCTGCTCGAAGCGAAGCTGCCGCTGCCCGGCTACGAGATGATCCTCAAGGCGGCGCACAGCTTCAACCTGCTCGATGCACGCGGCGCGATCTCGGTCACCGAGCGCGCCGCCTACATCGGTCGCATCCGCAACCTCGCGAAACTCGTCGCCGCCGCCTACGTCGAGTCGCGCGCGGCACTCGGCTTCCCCATGCTGCCGCCCGAGTGGCGGGCGCAGGCAGCCTGACGGGGCGGCAGCGATGACGACCGTGGCTACGCTGCTCGTCGAACTCGTCACCGAGGAGTTGCCGCCCAAGGCGCTGCCGCGACTCGGTGCCGCGTTCGCCGCCGAGATCGTCGCCGCGCTTGCCCGTGACGGCTGCGTCGCGGCCGATGCGCCTTGCGAGAGCTTTGCGACGCCGCGCCGCCTCGCGGTCGCGGTCCGCAACGTCGCCGCCCGCTCCCCTGACACGCCGTTCCGGCAGAAGGTGTTGCCGGTGACGGTGGCCTACGATGCGCAAGGGCAGCCGACACCAGCGCTCGCGAAGAAGCTCGCCGCGCTGGGGCTCCCTGCGGACGCCCCGCTCACCCGCGCGAGCGACGGCAAGGCCGAGGCGCTTTTCCACGACGGGATCAGGCCGGGGATCGACCTCGCGCGTGCCCTGCAGGACGCGCTCGCCACCGCCATCGGGAAGCTGCCGATTCCGAAGGTGATGAGCTATGCCGGCCCCGGTCGCTATTTCAACGACCAGAAGTTCGTCCGCCCGGCGCATGGACTTGTGGCGCTGCACGGCGCTGCCGTCGTGCCGGTGACGGCACTGGGCCTCGTCGCCGGCCGCAGCACCCGCGGGCATCGCTTCCTCGCGCATCGACCCATCGATATCGCGACCGCCGAGGCCTACGCGCCGACGCTCGAGGCCGAAGGCAAGGTGGTGCCGTCATTTGCGGCACGGCGTGCGGCGATCGTGGTCGCGCTGGAAGCTGCCGCCGGCGACGCGACGCCCGTCATGCCCGACGCGCTGCTCGACGAGGTCACCGCACTGGTCGAATGGCCGGTGGTGTACGCCGGCAGTTTCGACGCGGCGTTCCTCGCCGTGCCGCAGGAATGCCTCATCCTCACGATGCAGCTCAACCAGCGCTATTTCGCACTGGCCGACGACGCCGGCAAGCTCGTCGATCGCTTCCTCGTCGTGAGCAACCTCGAGACGGCCGCGCCGGAGGCGATCGTCGCCGGCAACGAGCGGGTGCTGCGCGCGCGGCTTGCCGACGCCCGGTTCTTCTTCGACCAGGATCGCAAGGTCCGCCTCGAGGCGCGACTGCCCAGGCTCGAGGCGATTGTCTATCACAACAAGCTCGGGACCCTCGCGCAGCGTATCACCCGCCTGCGGCAGCTCGCCGCCGCCGTCGCGCCGCTCCTCGATGCCGATGCCGTGCAGGTCGATCGTGCAGCGCTCCTCGCCAAGGCCGATCTCGTCACCGACATGGTGGGCGAGTTCCCCGAGTTGCAAGGGCTGATGGGCCGCTACTACGCCGCCAACGATGGCGAAGCGCCGGCGGTCGCCGCCGCGATCGAGGAGCACTACTGGCCGAAGGCGGCCGGCGGCGAGTTGCCGCGCGGCACGGTGGCGCAGGCGGTGGCGCTTGCCGACAAGCTCGAGGCGATGGCGGGACTCTTCGGGATCGGGCAACTGCCCACCGGCGACAAGGATCCATTCGGCCTGCGCCGGGCGGCGCTCGGGGTGCTGCGCATCCTCGTCGAGCGCGGCCACGCGATCTCGCTCACCGCGCTCCTGCGCGCGGCGATCGCGACCTTCGACGGCATACCGGGATTTACCGCCGATCCGGCGCCGCTCGCCGCCTTCATCTACGAACGGCTGCGCGGATACCTGCGCGACCAGGGCTACTCGGCGCTGCAGGTCGCCGCCGTGCTCGACGCGCATCCCGACACGATCGCCGACCTGCCGGCACGGCTCGCCGCGGTGCAGTCATTCGCGGCGCTGCCCGAAGCCGCGGCGCTGGCCGCCGCCAACAAGCGCATCGTCAACATCCTGCGCAAGAGCGGCATCGACGCCGCACCCGCCGTCGATCGCAGCCGCCTCGACGCCGGTGCCGAGCACGATCTCTACATGGTCTTCCAAAGGCTCGCGCCGCAGGTCGACCGCGACTATGTCCGCGGCGACTACACCGCCGCCCTGCACGCGCTGGCCAGCGCCAAGCCGGCCGTCGACCGCTACTTCGACGAGGTAATGGTGATGGCCGACGACCCGGCGCTGCGCGCCAATCGCCTGGCGCTCCTGCACGGCGTCGCGCACACCATGAATCGCGTCGCCGACATCGGCAAGCTCGCCCAATAGCGACGATGGTCCAGGTCGCTTCCGAAGGCGTCACTCCCACCCGCGCGGTCAAGCTCATCGTTCTCGATCGCGACGGCGTCATCAACCACGACAGCGAGCAATTCATCAAGTCGCCGGAGGAGTGGCGCCCGATCCCCGGCAGCATCGAAGCGATCGCCCGCCTCAACCACGCCGGCTACCGCGTGGTCGTCGCCACCAACCAGTCGGGGATCGGTCGCGGCCTCTTCGACATGGCGATGCTCAACAGCATCCACGAAAAGATGCTGAAGGCGCTCGCGCAGGTCGGCGGCCGCCTCGACGCCATCTTCTTCTGTCCGCATACCGGGGACTCCCGCTGCGAGTGCCGCAAGCCAAGGCCGGGCATGCTGCTCGAGATCGGCAAGCGCTTCAATGCCGATCTGGCGGACGTGCCCTGCATCGGCGACTCGCTGCGCGACCTGCAGGCGGCCGAAGCCGCCGGCGCGCAGCCGATGCTCGTGCTGACCGGCAAGGGCGAGCAGACGCTGCGTGACGGCGGCTTTCCCAAGAACACGCTGATCTTCCCCGATCTCGCCTTCGCGGTCGCCGCGCTCCTGGCTCGCGAATGAGCGCCCCCGCGATCTCCCATGGCGACCGCGCGCTCCCTCCTCTTCCTCGTCTTCCAGATCGTCGTGACGACGCTCTATGCAGTGGCGATGATCGCCACCGCCTGGCTGCCGCGCGTTGCCCGCTACCGCATCGCCGCGCAGTGGTGCCAGGTGAACGTCCTGGGGGCGCGCGCGATCTGCGGCATCGACTGGCAGGTGCGCGGCCTCGAGAACATTCCGGCCGATGCCGGCGCACATCCGCACATCGTGATGGCCAAGCACAGCTCGACGTGGGAGACGTTGGCGCTCAACCAGTATTTTCCGCCGCTCGCCTTCGTCGCCAAGAAGGAGCTCCTGTCGATACCGATCTTCGGCTGGGGGTTTCGCCTCGCCTCGCCGATCACCATCGACCGCAAGGCCGGCACCGATGCGATGGAGCAGATCGTCGCCCAGGCGCGCGAGCGCTTTCGTGAGGGCTTCTGGATCGTGATCTACCCCGAAGGCACGCGCATCCGCGCCGGCACGCGCGCCAAGTACAAGACCGGGGGAGCGCGCCTCGCGATCGCCATGGACGTGCCGATCATCCCGGTCGCGCACAACGCCGGCTACCTGTGGCCGAAGGGGATTCGTGGCCGACGCCCGGGTACGGTGTCGGTGACCATCGGCGCACCGATCTCGCCCGCGGGCAAGGATGCGATCGCGCTGACCGAGGAGGTCGAGACGTGGATCGAAACCGAAGTGGCGCGGCTCGGGGTCCCACGGTGAGACGAAGCGACGACGGCGGTGCCGGGCAGCGGGCGGGCGAAACGCCGCGGCGGCGCATCACGCTCGCCGGACAGGCGATCGACTATCGGCTCGTCCGTGCGCGCCGGCGGACGATCGGCATGGAGGTCGACCTGTCCGGCCTCACGGTGCGCGCGCCGCGCTGGGTGACGCTGACCGACATCGAGGCGGCACTCGCCGAGCGCGCCCAATGGATCGTCAAGGCGCTGGTCGAATGGCGCGCGCGGCAGCGCGAGGTGATGCCCCGGCGATGGCAATCGGGAGCGCCGATCGTCTTTCGCGGTCGCGAACTCGCCCTCGAGATCTTCCCGGCCCGACGCACGCGCATCGCCCCGGATCTTTTTCACCTCACCATCCTGCACCCCCACGCCCACGACGAATCCGCCCTCGCCGAATCGGTCGGCTCGTGGCTGCGCGAGGAGGCGTGGGGTCAGGTCGCGCCGCAGGTGGCCGCCTATGCGCAGCGGATCGCGCGCACGCCGCCCACGCTGCGCCTGTCGAATGCGCGCAGCGAGTGGGGCAGCTGCAACGCGCGCGGCGAAATCCGGCTCAACTGGCGGCTGGTGCAATTGCCGCCCCGGCTCGCCGAGTACGTCGTCGCCCACGAGGTCGCGCACCTCGTCGAGCTCAATCACTCGCCGCGGTTCTGGTCGCTGGTCGATACGCTGCTGCCGGGCCACGCCGCGCTGCGCCGCGAGCTCGGGGAGTGGACCGCGCTCCTCGCGGCGTGACGACGGCCGCCGCGCGCGCCACCGCTTCCGCTCGGGGCCTACGGCGCAATCACCGGCAGGACGCCGAGATCGACGTCGGCGCCGAATTGTTCGCGGAGGAGTTGGGCGAGCTTGCGCTCCAGCGCTTCGCCGCTACGCGTGTCGACCCACGTGCCGCGTTCGGGCCGAAAGTGAAAGCCGCCGGCGCGCGCCGCGACCCAGATCTCGCGGTTCACGGCGTGCCGATTGACGATGATCTTGCCGTCTCGCCCACCGTCGATTTCGAGGATGCCGTCGTTCACGCTCCAGTCGAGGTCGGCGGCCGAATCGGCAGCATCGAGCGCAGTGTCGATCGCCGCGAGCGTGGCGTCGGCGGCGGCGAGGAAAGTGGTGTCGTCGGTCATGATGCGCATGCTAGGATTCGACCATGATGTTACGTCATCCGCTGCGTGTGGCCACCATCGTCACGGTGCTCGTCGCAGGCGCAGGATGCGGAATCAAGGGTCCGCTCTATCTGCCGACCCAGCCGGCGCCGGGAAGCGCACCGGCGGCAGCGCCGGTACCTGCACCAAATCCCGGCGCTGCGGATGCCTCGCGCACCGGATCGGCCCCGGCAACGAGCACAGCACCCGCGGTGCGCCTGCCGTGAGCGCCTCGCCAGCGACGAAACGATGAGTGCCTTCACCTACCGCGACGGCGAACTGCACGTCGAGAACGTTGCGCTCTCCGCCATCGCAGCCCGCCACGGCACGCCGTGCTACGTGTACTCGCGCGCCGCATTCGAGGCGGCCTTTCGAGACTACAGCGACGCCTTCGCCGGCACCCGGCACCTCATCTGCTACGCGATGAAGGCGAACTCCAACCTCGCCGTGCTGGATCTCTTCGCGCGCTTGGGTTGCGGCTTCGACATCGTCTCCGGCGGCGAACTCGCCCGCGTCCTTGCCGCCGGCGGCGATCCCGCCAAGGTCGTGTACTCCGGCGTCGGCAAGACCGAGGCAGAGATGGAACAGGCCCTCGCCGCCGGAATCCATTGCTTCAACGTCGAGTCGGCGGCCGAACTCGAGTGCCTCGATGCCGTCGCGGGCCGTGTCGGCAAGCGCGCGCCGGTGAGCCTGCGGGTGAATCCGGAGGTCGATCCGCACACGCATCCGTACATCGCCACCGGATTGAAGGAAAGCAAGTTCGGGATCCCCTACGGCGATGCGCTCGCCCTCTATCGCCACGCCGCCACGCGCCGCCATCTCGACATCCGCGGCGTGGACATGCACATCGGCTCGCAGATCACCGAGCTCGAGCCGTACCGCGACGCGGCCACCCGGATCCTCGAACTCGTCGATGCGCTGCGGGCGGAAGGCATCACGCTCGCCCACGTCGACCTGGGTGGCGGACTCGGCATCCGCTATCGCGACGAGCATCCGTTGCGCCTGACCGAGTACGCGCAGATGGTGCGCGATCTTTTTGCCGGACGGCACGAGATGCTCATCTTCGAACCCGGACGGCGCCTCGTCGGCAGTGGCGGCATCCTGCTCACGCGCGTCCTGTATCTGAAGCCGGCGACGCCGAAGGGCTTCGCGATCGTGGATGCGGCAATGAACGATCTCGTGCGCCCCGCGCTCTACGACGCCTGGCATCCGGTCGATGCGGTACGGCCGCGCACCGGCGACGTCGACGCCTGGGACATCGTCGGTCCCGTCTGCGAGAGCGGCGATTTCCTCGCGCACCACCGCCATCTCGCACTCGCTGCTGGCGATCTCCTCGCGATCGGTGCGGCCGGCGCGTACGGTCTCGTGATGAGCTCGAACTACAACTCGCGGCCTCGTGCGTGCGAGGTGCTCGTCGACGATGGCGAAATCCATCTCGTGCGTCGTCGCGAGAGCGTGCCCGATCTCTTCGCACAGGAGTCGGTTTTGCCACGAGAGCGCGCGCCGAATACGCGATCGTGATGTCGATGCATGTGCGCAAAGCGCAACATCGCAAAAGCTAAGCGTTGGAATCGTTGCAGATTTCTTGCAAATGCCGCAAACGTGACTACAATGCAGGCAGCAGGAGGAATGGTTTTGTCAAGTGGTTGCTGAAAAATTCGACGACCCAGCGCCTCCTGCCACAAAGAGAAGCAACATAACAGTCATAGCGATCCAGACAGGAGATTCAACAATGATGGCAGACATGATGTCGATGATGTCGCCGGCGGCTCCGGCCGCGGCGCCCAAGAAGAAGGCGGCTAAGCGCAAGCCGGCGAAGAAGAAGGCAGCGCCGAAGAAGGCCGCCAAGAAGACGGCGAAGAAGGCCGCCAAGAAGACGGCAAAGAAGACCGCGAAGAAGGCCGCCAAGAAGCGCGGTGCCAAGAAGACCGCGAAGAAGGCCGCCAAGAAGACGGCGAAGAAGGCCGCCAAGAAGCGCGGTGCCAAGAAGACCGCGAAGAAGGCCGCCAAGAAGACCGCGAAGAAGGCGACCAAGAAACGCGCCGCCAAGAAGACCGCGAAGAAGGCCGCCAAGAAGCTGTAAGCCGGCGGCAGAAGCGTCCGTCGCAATACTGCATCGGACCAAAACGGGCGACTCGTACGGGTCGCCCGTTTTACTTTGTGCGGTCGGCCCACCCGACCCGATTGCGCGCCGCCGACGCACGGCGGCGCGTCCCTCAACTGCCAGCCTGCCCCGCGACCTTCACGGTTGGCGCGCCGCCCGCATGTCCGACGGCAGCCTTCCCTCGCGGCGCCGCACGCGCCGACCCGGTGACAGCCTTCCCTCGCGGTGCCGCGCGCGCCGACCCAGTGGCAGCCTTGCCTGCACTCTTGGACTTCGTCGACGTCGACGAAGCCGTCTTGGTTTTGGCCGGGCGACCCGCACCGCGCGTGGCGACGGCTTGCTTCGGCGTTCCGCCGCTGTGGGCGACGGGCACGACGTCGCTCGTCACGCGCAGCCGTTGTCCGATCTTCACGTTCTCGTGCGCGAGGCCGTTCCACGCCTTGATCTCTGCCGGCGTCACACCGTAGCGCGCCGCCACCCGCGTCAGCGTGTCGCCCCGCTGCACGGTGTAATAGAACGTGCGCCCGGCCGGCACCGTGGTGAACACCGCCTGATCGAGGGTATCGCTCGTCGCTTGCGACGGCCGTTCGGCCGGCACCAGGAGCATATGGCCGGCGGGAACGCGCGCCCGTGCGCCGATGCCGTTGACGGCACGCAGCGTCTCCAGCGACATGCCGTACCGCATGGCCACGTGCGCGAGGTTCTCGTTGGCCTTCAGCCGGTAAGCCTGCCACGACACCAGCGGCTGCGACGTCAACTCGAGCTTGGCCGCGAAGATCTCTGCGTGATCGATCGGCAGCAGGATCGACTGCTCATCCGCGCCGGCAATCACCGGCCGGTTGTGCTGCGGATTGAGCGCGATGAACTCCTCGAGCGGCAGTTCGGCGATCTCCGCCGCCAGCTTGGTATCGATCTTCTTCGTCGTCCGCACCACCGTGAAGAACGGGGCATCGGGAATGTCGGCGAGCGCGAGTCCGTACTTCTCCGGGTCGCGCACGATGTTCTTCACCGCCTGGAGCTTGGGAAGGTAGTTTCGCGTTTCCACCGGCATCGCCAGCGCCTCGTAGGTCGCGGGCAACCCCTTCGCCGCATTCTTCGCGAGCGCGCGGGCGACGTTCCCCTCGCCCCAGTTGTAGCCGGCGAGCGCCAGCTGCCAGTCGTCGAAATCGTCGTGCAGCTTGCCGAGGTAGGTGAGCGCCTTGTCGGTGGCCGCGATCACGTCACGGCGCGAATCCATCCAGAAATTCTGCGTGAGGCCGTAGTGCTTGCCCGTGGACGGGATGAACTGCCAGATGCCGGCCGCCCGCGCCGTCGACAACGCCACCGGGTTGAACGCGCTCTCGACCATCGGCAAGAGTGCGATCTCGGTGGGCATCCGGCGCGCCTCCACCTCGGTCACGATGTGATAGAGATAGCGCCGACTGCGCTCGACCATCCGCGCGACGTAGTCGGGCCGCTGTGCGTACCACTGCTCCCATTTCTCGACGAGCGGACCCTCGATGTCCGGGATCGCGTAGCCGGCGATCACCCGGTCCCACAGGTCGCCCGATGGAATCGGCAGCGGCTCCAGCTCGGCGAGTGCCCAACTCGCGAAGAGCTTGGGTTGGCGCGGCTTGATCGGTCGGAGATCGACGACCGGCGCACTCGTCGCTGGCGCAACGGGCGTGACGGCAACGTCGGGATCGGCGACCGGCGCATCGGTCGACGAAATGGGGGTCGTCGCGCACGCGGCGAGTAGCGCCGTTATCGCGGCGATCAGTATCGAATGCAGGCGCAATGGCTGGGTCTCATGATTGGGCTCGACCTTCCCCGAGGCGGAGCCTTGCGGGCTGTCGGGGCGACGCGGCATGGTAGGCGCCAGAGTGAGGGGCGTCAACTGCGAGTCTTTGCCACTGCGGCAACACCGGGCGACAACATCGTGGCCGCGGCATCGCCGCCGGATGACCATGCGGGTGTGGCGACGCGTCGACGGCGGCGCGCCGACGCGCCCTCATCGAAACGCGTTCTTCCACGCGCGCAGCGCCGCGAAACTCTCCACCTCGCTCGCGATCGGTTGCCCCGCGTGCGCGGCGGCCGCCGCGCGCACGGCAGGGTGTCCGGCGCGCAGGAACGGATTGGTCGCGCGCTCGAGCGCGATGGTCGATGGCAAGGTCGGTTCGCCCCGGTGACGGGCGGCTTCGGCAACCGCCTGCCGATCCCACAGCGCCGCATTGTCGGGCTCCACCGCCAGCGCAAAGCGCAGATTCGCAAGCGTGTACTCGTGCCCGCAATACACGCGCGTCTCGCCGGCGAGCGCCGCGAGGCTGCCGAGCGATTCCCACATCTGCGCCGGCGTGCCTTCGAAGATGCGCCCGCAGCCGGCGGCAAAGAGCGTGTCGCCGCAAAAGAGCGACGAAACACCGGCAACGTCGCCGACGTACGCGATATGGCCGGCGGTATGGCCGGGAATGTCGAGGACACGCAGGTCGAGCGCCATCCCGGGAACGGTGATCGCATCGCCGCCGCGCAGCGGGTGCGCGAGTTGCGGGATCGTCTCGCGCGCCGGCCCATAGACGGGTGCCGGATGGCGAGCGAGGAGCGCTTCGATCCCGCCCACGTGATCCTGGTGATGGTGCGTGGCGAGCACCGCCGCGAGGACGAGTCCTTCGCGCGCGAGGTAATCGAGCACCGGCCGCGCATCGCCGGGATCGACGACCGCCGCGCGCGCGCCATCGCGCACGATCCAGATGTAGTTGTCGGCAAATGCGCAGATCGGGATAATCGCTGTCATGGATGCATCTTCGGGACCCGTCGCGCCGGTGTCAACCGTCGCACCGACGCTCGCCGACTGGTTCACGACGCCGCTCGGTCGTCACGTCCTGGCCCGCGAACAGGCGTACTTCGACCGCACCGTCGCCGACATCTTCGGCTTTCATGCGATACAGATCGGGCTGCCGCAGCACCGCTTTCTCGCGCAGTGCCGAATCCCCACCTGCTCGACGCTCGACTACGATCCGCCGGCCGACGTCATCGCCGATCCGCACGAGTTGCCCTTCGCCGAGAATTCGGTCGATCTCATCGTGCTGCCGCATGGCCTCGAGTTCACCGACGATCCCCACCTCATGCTTCGCGAGGCGTACCGGGTGGTGCGTCCGGAGGGCCAGATCGTGATCGCCGGATTCAATCCGTTCTCGCTGTACGGCGTGAAGCGCTACTTCGGCCGCGAGCAGACGCCGCCGTGGAACGGCAGCTTCATCGGCCTGTATCGGGTGAAGGATTGGCTGTCGCTCCTCGGCTTCGACGTCACCGGTGGCGGGCTCGACGCCTACGCGCCGCCGTTCGCGCGCGAGAAGTGGTTGCAGCGCTTTGGCTTCTTCGAGAAGGCGGGAGATCGCTGGTGGCCGATCGCCGGCGGCGTCTATTTCCTGCGCGCGACCAAACGGGTGCTCGGCATGCGCGTGCTGGCGCCGGCGTGGCAGCGGCGCGAGCGCCGCGAGAAGGCTCTGGCCCCGGTACGCGAGGGCCTGACCACCTCCGACCGGCTGCACTGAC
>JBDHRR010000119.1:0-10996 GCA_039807685.1 Burkholderiales bacterium | reverse complement strand
GGCGAGCGTCCCCGCATCGGCACTGCGCTCGGCGAGTTGCGCGCCGGCCAGGCGCAGCGCCCAGGTGGCGCCGCGCAGGGCGAGCGCGTTGCCCGCAGCCCGACACGCTGCGCTGCCGCGATCGGGCAGGGCCGCCGGACTGCGGCAGAGGGCCGCGATCTGGCGCGCGGGGTACGACGCCTGCGCACGAGCGTAATCGATCGCGAGTTCCACGCGCGCTGCGGGGTCGGCCGTGCCCGGTACGTCGCGGATCGCCTCCCATAGCAGCAGCGACGCGCGACCGGCGTAGTCGTCGAAACGGGGCCTGGTCGCCGCCTCGTCGAGGTAGGCGATCATGGCAGTGATGTTGTTGCGCTGGCGCGCACGATCGGCGAGGAGGAGCGTCGGCACGCCGTTGTCGGCGTCGCGCAGCGCCCAATCGGCGAGGCGATCGGTTGCGTCGCACGCCGCCGGCAGCGGCTGCAGCGGCGCGAGGCAGGCGATGGCCAGCGAGGCGAGGAAGAGCTTCTCGTCGGGCACCCGAGCCCGGACTTCGGCAAGCACCTCGGCCCGCGCCCAGGGATCGGCGTCACCCCAGATCGCATCGATCCAGCGCTCGCGCGGGGTGGTTGCTGCCGTCACCCGCGAGCGCAGCGCCTGGTCGAGCGCGTCCCGCTCGCCCTGCCAGCGCGATGCCGGGGCCGGCGCCGGCTCGGCGATGTGCGTGCCGCGGGTGTCGGTGCGCGCTTGCGCGAACGTCGCAGCCGGCGCCACGACGAGCGCCAGCGCGAGGCAGGCGGCGGCTCGGAATGGCGTGAGGAGCGACGGCATGGATGCGGGAAGGACGACTGCGATGATGCGGCGCCAGTGACACCGCGATCCGGTGTCGCGCGTGGCGGCACGCGGCCATTATGCCTGCGCCGGCCGGCTCAGCCGAACAGGAACTTGCGCTGCAACGCCCAGCCGTCCTGCGGCGTGCGTCGAAAACCGCTCTTGGTGAAGATCTGCCAGCGCCCCAGAACGTAGGCGATCAGCACCGCTGCATCGGCCTGCGCATCGCCGTGCCAGCCGTTGGCCGCCTGCGCGATGCGCAGCGCCTGCCGCAGCGACGCCTCCAGCCGGTCGGTGAGCTGATTGATGCGCACC
This sequence comes from Burkholderiales bacterium, assembly GCA_039807685.1. Classification (GTDB taxonomy): domain Bacteria; phylum Pseudomonadota; class Gammaproteobacteria; order Burkholderiales; family Casimicrobiaceae; genus VBCG01. The sequence continues at coordinate 9,871 of JBDHRR010000119.1, read as the reverse complement.
TGCAGCCGATCGTCCTCGTTGACCAGCGCCTCGCCGATCAGCACGCGCGTCATGCCCGGGTTCTTCTCCGCGAAGGAGAGCAGCATCACCACCATCTGTTCGGCCTGCGCGGCACCGTCCTGCGTTTCCGCAGTGATCTTGTTGACGAACGAGAAGAGCGTGGTCTCGATGAACTCGATCAACCCCTCGAACATCTGCGCCTTGCTTGCGAAGTGGCGGTACAGCGCCGCCTCGCTGACCGCGAGTCGCGCGGCGAGTGCGGCGGTCGTGACCTTCTCGCCGCGCGGATTCTCGAGCATGCCGGCGAGCGTCTGCAGGATCTGCAGACGACGCTCTCCCGATCGCGCGGCCATCGTCGCCCGTCGTGCGCCGTGCGGGACGTGCCGGCCGTCAGGCCGCGCAGCGCTGCGACGCGTCGTCGGCACGGATCATCGTGCCGACGCCTTCGTTGGTGAGGATCTCGAGGAGCAGCGCGTGCTCCACGCGACCGTCGATGACGTGCGAACTCGCCACCCCGTTCTTCACCGCATCGAGCGCCGAGCCGATCTTCGGCAGCATGCCGCCGGAGATCGTGCCATCGGCGAACAGGCGATCGATCTCGGAGGCGGTGAGTCCGGTGATGAGATTGCCCGCCTTGTCGAGCACGCCGGCGGTATTGGTCATCAGCACGAGTTTCTCGGCCTCGAGCGTCTCCGCGAGCTTGCCGGCGACGAGGTCGGCGTTGATGTTGTACGCCTCGCCCGCGGCGCCGACGCCGATCGGCGCCACCACCGGAATGAAGTCGCGCGAGTCGAGCAGTTGGATGATCTCGGGATCGATGTGCTCGATCTCGCCCACGAAACCGATGTCGACCGGCGCGTCGCCGCTGTTCTCGGGCTTCAGGAGCATCTTGCGGGCGCGGATGAACGCGCCGTCCTGCCCGGTCAGGCCCACTGCCTTGCCGCCGTGCTGGTTGATGAGCCCGACGATCTCCTGGTTCAACTCACCCAGCACCATCTCGACGACGTTCATCACGCGCTCGTCGGTCACCCGCATGCCCTGGCGGAACTCGCTCTTGATGTCCATCTTCTGGAGGAGGTCGCCGATCTGCGGGCCACCGCCGTGCACGATCACCGGATTCATCCCCACGAGCTTCAGCATCACCACGTCACGCGCAAAGCCCGCCTTCAAGGCCGGCTCGGTCATCGCATTGCCGCCGTACTTGACGATGATCGTCTTGTCGTGGAAACGCCGGATGTACGGCAGCGCCTCGGCGAGGATCTGCGCCTTGAGCGCGGTGCTGACGACGTCGACGGTCATGGCGATGGCAGGCAGGCAACGAGGAGAGGGAAACAGGATCGGACCGAGAGCGAGCGGAACGCGCGGATTGTACTCCGAACGTCGCGGCCCCCTTCGCGGTGATGCGCGGCAGTGAGCGCCTACCCTTCACACCGCGCAAGGCGCCAGCGGCCCGTGAAGTTTGGTATCGTCGGCGGATGGCAAGCCCGCTGCCGGACCCCGTGCCGCTGCATCTTCTCGAGCGCGCGCTCGTGACCAAGCTTCGTCACCACGGCGACGTGCTGCTGGCCTCGCCCGTCTTCACCGCGTTGAAGCACGCCGCACCCGCGCTCGAGATCGATGCGCTCGTCTATCGCGAAACGGCACCGATGCTCACCGGACACCCGGCGATCGCCGCGGTGCACACGATCGACCGGGGCTGGAAGGCGCGCGGCTTCGTGACGCAGATCGCCGCCGAATGGCGACTGCTGCGCGAACTGCGCGCGCGCCGCTACGATCTCCTCGTGCACCTCACCGAACATCCGCGCGGTCTCACGCTCGCCCGCCTGCTGCGGCCCCGTTATGCGGTCACCCGCGAGCGGACGACGCACGCCCGCCTGTGGCGGCGCCACTTCACGCACTTCTACCGACTCCCCGCGCGCACCGAGCGTCACGTCGTCGAGCAGAACCTCGACGCGTTGCGCCGCATCGGCGTGCAACCGCCGGAGGAGGATCGTCGGCTGGTGCTCGTTCCCGGGGCCGCCGCCCAGCACAAGGTCGATGCGCTCCTCGCCGAGCACGGGCTCGCCCCCGGCGCCTTCGTCCAGGTGCATCCGGGCTCGCGCTGGCTCTTCAAGTGCTGGCCGCCGGAGCGCACCGCGGCGCTCCTCGATCGCCTCGCCGCCGATGGTGCGCACAGCGTCCTGACCGGTGCGCCGGATGATCGCGAGCGCGCCCTCGTCACCGCGATCCTCGCCGCGCTGCGACCGGCGACACGCGCTCGCGTGACCGATCTCTCGGCGCGCCTGGCGCTCGACGAACTCGCCGCCCTCACCGCACGGGCGCGCGCCTTCGTCGGCGTCGACTCGGCGCCGATGCACATCGCCGCGGCCGTCGGCACGCCCGCAGTGGCACTCTTCGGCCCATCGAGCGAGATCGCCTGGGGTCCGTGGCGCAGCCCGCACCGGGTGCTGGTCTCCGATCGCCATCCGTGCCGGCCGTGCGGGCTCGACGGCTGCGGCGGCGGCAAGGTCTCCGAGTGCCTGACCACCCTGCCGGTGGATCGCGTACACGCGGCGCTCACCGCATTGCTCGCCGAAACCTGATGCGCCTCGCGATCATCCGCCAGCGCTACGACCCCGAGGGCGCCGCCGAGCGCTTCCTCGAAGGCGCACTCGAGGCGCTGCTCGAGCGCAACGTGGCGATCACCCTGTACACGCGGCAGTGGCCGGCGACGAAGCTCCAGTTGATCGAGCCGGCGGTGGTCGACCCGTTCTACGTCGGCTCGCTGTGGCGCGATGCGGGCTTCGCCCGCGCGGTGGCGAAGAGCATCGCGGGCACGCGTGCCAACCTCGTCCAGTCGCACGAACTCGTGCTGACCTGCGACGTCTACCGGCCCGACGACGGCCTGTACGCGACCTGGCTCGAGGAGTCGCTGCGCAGCGCCTCAACCGTGACGCGCCGCTGTGCAGCGCTGGCACCCCGGCACCGCCATGCGCTCGCGATGGAGCGCAGGCTCTTCGCGAGCCGCTGGCTGCGCATGGTCCTTTGCCCATCGCCGCTGGTCCGCGACGACATCCGCGCGCGCTTCGGCCTAGCCGACGAGCGCCTGCGCGTGCTGCGCAATGCGGTCGATACCGAGCGCTTTTCGCCCGCGCTCGCCGCGCAGCGGATACCGGTGTGCGAGCGCCACGCGATCGCCACCGACGCGGTCGTGTTCGTGCTGGTGGGGTCAGGGTACCGGCGCAAGGGCGTGCGCGCGGCGATCGCGGCGCTCGCCCGGCTGCCGGCGCCGGCGCATCTCGTCATCGTGGGCAACGACGCGCACGGCGGCGACTTCGAGCGCGTCGCTCGCGGCCATGGCGTCGCCAGCCGGGTGACCTTTGCCGGTTATCAGGCCGACGTCGCACCGTACCTGGCTGCGGCCGACGCCTTCGTGCTGCCCGCACTCTACGATCCATCGCCGGATGCCACGATGGAAGCAATGGCGAGCGGATTGCCGGTCATCGCGAGCACGCAGTCCGGCGTGGCGGACCTCGTCGCCGCGCACGACGCGGGACGCGTCTGCGCCGCGCAGGACGTGGACGCCATCGCTGCCGCGATGCACACGCTCCTCGACACCTCGACGCGACAGGCGATGGGCGCCCGGGCACGCGAGGCGGTGCTGCCGTATTCGCCAGCAGCAACGACGCTCGCGCTCGTACTCGTCTACAAGGAACTGCTGGAAGCGAGCATCGCGCACAGGCTCGCGCCGAAGGCAAAGCCCGCACCGACACCGGCGACGACCGCCGAGGCGCCGCACCTGCACGGGGAATTCGGTCTCGATGCCGAAACGCTCGCCGAGCCCGCCCGCACTGCGGAAGCGGAGCCCGCGCAGGCACCATCCCCCGCAGCGCCACCTTCTTGACGATTGCGGCGTCGGGCATGCGGCTCGCGATCGTGCGCCAGCGCTACACGCCCTATGGGGGCGCGGAGCGCTTCGTCGAACGGGCACTGGCGGCACTGGCGGCACGCGGCGTCGAATTGACGCTGGTGACGCGGCGCTGGCCCGACGGCCGCGACGCGCGCATCACGCCGCTCGTCGTCGATCCGCCGTACGTCGGGCGCACCTTGCGCGATGCCGGATTCGCGCGCGCCGCCTGCGCCGCGCTGGCGCGCCTCCCCGGAACGCTCGTGCAGTCGCACGAGCGCATCGCCTGCTGCGATCTGTATCGCGCCGGCGACGGCGTGCACGCGACCTGGGTCGACGAGCGCCGGCGGCACGCGTCCGCGACTGAACGGGTGGCGCTGGCCGCGAGCCCCTACCATCGTTACGTGATGGCGGCCGAACAGCGCCTGTTCGCGAGCCCCCGGCTGCAAGCGGTGATCTGCATCTCGCGCATGGTGCAAGGCGAGATCCACGAGCGCTTCGGACTCCCTCTCGAACGCCTGCCCATCATCTACAACGCGATCGACCCGGCGCGCTTCCACCCCGGACTCGCCGCGTCGCGCGCCGCCACCCGGGCGCGCCACGGCATCCCCGGCGAGGCCTGCGTCTTCCTCCTCGTGGGCTCCGAGTACGCGCGCAAGGGCGTGGCACGGGCGCTCGAAGCGCTCGCCCGCGTGCCGGCGCCGGCACACCTCGTCATCGTCGGGCGCGATCGCCATCCGCAGCGCTACGCGGCACTCGCGCACCGCCTCGGCGTTGCCGCGCGCGTCACCTTCGCGGGCGCCCAGGACGATCCGCGGCCGTTCTACGGCGCCGCCGATGCCTTCGTGCTGCCGACCCTGTACGACGCCTTGTCGAATGCGGTCCTGGAAGCGCTGGCCTGCGGCCTGCCGGTGGTGACGAGCGAGCGTTGCGGCGCCGGTGAACTCGTGCGCGAGCACGACGCCGGCTTCGTCGTCGGCGCCTGCGACATCGACGCCATCGCCGCCGGCATGCACGCGCTCCTCGCTGCCGACCTGCGCGCGCGAATGGGTACGCAGGCCCTCACCGCGATGGCCGAGCTCACGCCACCCGTGATGGCGGCACGCCTCGTGGGGCTCTACGAGCGATTGCTGCCGACGGTCGGGGCGAACACGAGGTAGCGCGCGGCTGCCCTGCCGTGCCACGGGATCGGCGCCGGCCGATGCCGGGCGCCACGGCGGCGGCCTGGGCCCCTACGCTATACTGCCCGCGGCAAGCGCCCCTGCGCGCTCGACCGAATGCAGCCGCACCCTCCGGCGTGGTATCCGAAGGCGCGCGGCGCCGCCGCTCCCGATGACGGGTCTCTCCCTCTACTCCCGCCTGCTCCGCTACGTACGCCCCTACCGCTGGGCGTTCGGAATCGCCGTGCTCGGCATGCTGATCGTCGCCGCCGGTGACCTCATGCTGGCGTGGCTCGTGATCCCGGTGGTGCGCAATTTCGAGTCGCCCGATCCGACCGGCACGCGCTGGCTGCCGCTCACCATCATCGTCGTCTTCCTGCTGCGCGGCGTCGGCGCGTACCTCTCCGAATTCGGCATGGGCTGGACCGGCTATCGCGTGGTGTTCGACCTGCGGCGCGACCTCATCGACAAGCTGCTGCGCCTGCCCACGCCGTACTACGACGCGCACGCGGCCGGCGCCATCCAGTCGAAGATCTCCTTCGATGCGCACCAGCTCGCCTCTGCCGCGTCGGGGGCGATCACCAATGCGATCCGCTCCTCGCTCACCATCGTCGCGAGCTTCGGCTACCTGCTGTGGCTCAACTGGCGGCTCACGCTCCTCACCTTCGTGGTGGTTCCGATCGTCGGCGTGATCATCCGCTATTTCAGCCGCCGGCTGCGGCGGATCGCGCGCGACATCCAGGACCGCACGGGATCGCTCACCCAGGTCCTCGAGGAGATGATCTCCGGCCACCGCGTCGTGCGCATCTTCGGCGGCGAGCAGTACGAGCGCGCGCGCGCCGTGGCTGCCGCCAACCGGCTGCGCAACGCGATGACCAAGGAATCGTCGGCGACCGCGGCGAGTTCGCCGCTCACGGTATTCCTGGCCGCCTGCGCGGTCGGCTCGATCGTCTGGATCGCGCTGCAGCAGAACGACGGCGCGAGCAAGTTCGACTTCGCCCTTTTCATGTCGTACGTGGTCGCGCTGCTGACGCTCCTCGAACGGCTGAAGGGGCTGTCGGGAATCAATGCCGCGCTCCAGCGCGGCCTCGCGGCCGCCGAGAGCATCTTCGGCCTCCTCGACCACGAGGAGGAAGCCGACACCGGCAACGTCGCCCTCGACCGGTGCCGCGGCGAGATCCGCTTCGAGCGCGTGTCGCTGCGCTACGGCAGCCACGAACGCGAGGCGCTCGCCGACGTCTCGCTCGCCATCGCGCCGGGGGAGACCGTCGCCCTCGTCGGTTCGTCGGGCAGCGGCAAGACCTCGCTCGTCAATCTCGTCCCGCGCTTCTACGAACCCACCGCCGGCCGGCTCTTCGTCGACGGCCACGACATCACCACGCTGACGCTCCAGAGCCTGCGCGCGCAGATCGCGATGGTCGCGCAGGACGTGCTGCTCTTCAACGATACGGTCGCCGCCAACATCGCCTACGGTGCGATGGCCGACGCCTCGCGAGAGGACATCGAACGCGCGGCGCTCGCCGCGCATGCGCTCGATTTCATCCGCGCGATGCCCGAGGGCTTCGACACCGTCGTCGGCGAGAACGGGGTGCGCCTGTCCGGCGGGCAGCGCCAGCGCATCGCAATTGCCCGCGCGATCCTCAAGAACGCGCCGCTGCTCATCCTCGACGAGGCGACCTCCGCGCTCGATTCCGAATCCGAGCGACAGGTGCAGGCCGCCCTCGACACGCTGATGCGCGGACGCACCACGATCGTCATCGCGCACCGGCTGTCGACCATCGAACACGCGGATCGCATCGTCGTCCTCGACGAGGGACGCATCGTCGAGATCGGCACGCACGCGCAACTGCTCGCCGCCGACGGCGCCTACGCGCGGCTGCATCGTCGCCAGTTCGCGCCCGTCCCCGATGACGCCGAGGCGCTGACCGCCGCCACCTGAGCCGACGCTCCGGCGTCAGCGGGCCACCGCTCGCGCCGCCGCCAGCACCGCCGCGAGGTCGATCGCGTCCATGCAGCGTGGCGCGGGACAGCGATCGGGCGGCGGCCCGACGAGCCGCTCGCAGCGGCGCATCCACGCCACCTCGCGAAAGAACTGGATGCGCTGGTCGCGACAGGGAAAGGGATCGACGGTCACCGCGCGGCCCGGCATGCCGGCGAAGAACCGGCCCGGACCGCACACGAGCGCCGACCCCGGCCCGAACAGGGTGACGGTCGGCGTGCCGACGACGCGTCCGAGATGCGCGACGCCGGTATCGGGGCAGATCAGGAGCGCCGCCCGGGCGACGAGATGCCATAGCCCGGCGAGCGGAAGCGTGCCCGCGATCCTCACCTCGCCGTCGCGCACCGCGATTGCCGCGAGGATCGCGTCCTCGCCAGGCCCCGCACTCCACACGATGGAAAAACCGTCGCCGGCCAGCGCGTCGGCGAGCGCGCGCCAGCGCGCGGCGGGCCATAGCTTGAGCGGCGACGACGCGCCGACGTGCAGCAGCGCGTAGCGCGGTGGGAGCGCGATGGACTCGCGATCGGGCGGCGCCGGCCACGCCTGCGGCACGTACGCCGGCGCGTCCGGCCCCTCGACGAGCGCTGCGGCGGTGTCGCAGAACGCGGTCGGCGTCGGCGAATACGGAACGAGCTCGTCGGCGGCCCAGTTCTTGTGCGAGGGACGATCGCCGGCGATGCCGACGATCCACCGCGCACCGAGTGCACGCGCGAGCCACGTATAGCGATTGTCGGCGGGCAGGATCGCGAGGTCGAAGCGCGGCCGCGCGAGGAGCGCGCGAAAGGTCGCGATGTCCCGGGGATCGAAGGCCTGTGCGACGACGCCGTACGGCCGGCCCGCGAAGAGCTCGACGAAGGCCGGCGCCACCGTCATCACGATCTCGGCCTGCGGGTGGCGCTGCCGCAGCTTCGCGAGCAGCGCCGTCAGCATGAGCGTGTCGCCCAGCAGGAGGTGGTGCAGGACGAGGATGCGGCGCGGCGCGACCGGCTTGCGGCGGCGCACGCCCCAGCGCGCCAGCGCCAGTCCCACGCTCGCGTAGCGCAGCGGCGCGCGGCTTCCCCTACGGGGCATCGGCGGCCAGTGCGGCGAGCTGGCGCAGGCTCTCGGCGAGGATCACCAGCGAGAGGACCTGCTCGGCGAGCGAAGGGGTGGTGGGGTACGCGGCGACCAGCGCCTGCGCGCGCCGCGCATCGATGACGCCGCCCGTGCTCGCGTGCAGCGACGCCGGCGTTTCGGCGAGGCGCTCGCGCAGGTCGTCGCGCAGCCATCCGGCAAGCGGCGGATTGAAGCCACGCTTCTTGCGCGCGAAAACGCCGAGCCGCACCAGTTCCGGCGCGAGCGTGCCGAGGAAGCGCTTGGGCGGGGTCGTGAAGCGCAGCGCTGCCGGCAGGCCCAGCACGGCCTCGACGAAACGGTGGTCGAGGAGCGGCGCGCGCAATTCGAGTCCGTGCGCCATGGTGGCGAGGTCGGCCTTGCGCAGGACGTATTCGGGCAGGTAGTTCGCGAAATCCCAGCGCAGCAACCGGTCGTGCGGATTGGTCGCGACGAGATCGGGCGCGCGCCAGTAGTGAATCGGCAGCACGCCGCGCGCGGGCTGCAGGAAGCGGCGCTGGTTGGGCGTGAGTCCCGAGAAGCGCAGTGCGTAGGCATCCTCGTGGCCAATGCTCGCCTCGCCCAGCGTCTTGCGCCAACCTTTGGCGTAGCGATCGGGCAGCACCGGCAGCGGCAGGCGCAGCGCGCCGCGCCAGCGCGTGCGCAGGTGCTTGCCGATGCGCTTGTAGCCGGCGAAGAGCTCGTCGCCGCCGTCGCCACCGAGCACCACCTTGACGTGTCGCTCGGTCGCACGCGCGAGATACCACGTCGGAAACGACGACGGATCGGCAAACGGCTCGTCGAGCGTGGCGACGATCTCGGCGAAGTCGTCGCGGATCGACGTCGGCACCACGATGCGCTCGTTGGACAGCCCCAGCGCCTGCGCGGTGGCGGCCGCCTCGGCGCTCTCGTCGAAGTCGCTCCCGGGAAACGCCGCCGAGAACGAGCGCAGCGCGCGATGTCCGGTGGCGGCGAGGCGGCAGGCGATCGCCCCCGAATCGACGCCGCCCGACAGGAAGAGTCCCAGCGGGCGATCGGCAACGAGCCGCAACTCGATCGCCTCGTCGAGGAGCGCCGCGCAGTCGGCTCCCGGCTCCCCCTGTGGCGCCCACCAGCGGTGCCGCGCGAGCGTACCCCGCGCGAGGTCGTATTCGAGGCGATGCGCATTGGGCAGGCGTGCGATGTTCGCGAAGACGGTGCGCGGCGCCGGAATGTAGCGATGCGCGAGGTAGGCGTCGATCGCGTCGGATGAGAACTGCCGGCGCTCGCGCGGCAGCCATGGCAGCACGCTGCGCACGGTCGAACCGAAGGCGAAGCCGCTTGCGTCGTGCGCATAGACGACGGGCTTCAGGCCCAGCCGGTCGCGCACGACGTGCAGCTTGCCGGCGCGAAAATCGACGATCGCGAAGGCGAACATGCCGCGCAGCCGCGGCAGCAACGCATCGATCCCCCACGCCTCGTAGCCGCGGAGAATGAACTCGGTGTCGGACGTCGTGCGAAAGCGCGCACCGCGGGCCTCGAGCTCGTGCGCCGCCGCGCGCCAGCCGTAGACCTCGCCGTTGTAGACGACCCACACGCGACCGTCGTCGCTCGCCATCGGCTGGTCGGCCGTCGGCCGCGGGTCGACGATCGACAACCGCGTGTGCACGAGGCCCACCGCGGCATCCGCGGCGTCGGCGAGGCGCGTGCCGGCAACGTCGAGCGCGACCTCGTGCGTCGCGTCCGGGCCGCGGC
>JBDHRR010000118.1:0-11047 GCA_039807685.1 Burkholderiales bacterium | reverse complement strand
AGCGCGGCGACGTCGGCCCCGCGCTCGGCGCGGCGGGACTCGCCCGCGTGGCGGCCGGCGTGCCTGCGCACGAGGCATTCGCAGCACCCGGCGTCGCTCACGTCATCGAACCCGAATCGGCGCTTGCCGACCCCCTCGCCGAGCGCCGTGCGATATTCCGTTCCCTGTACCGCGACCTCGCCCCGCGCTTTGCGCAGACCATGCCGCGCGCGTCGTCTCCCGTTGCCTGACTGCGCCACCCCGCCATCCGATGATCGCACCATGACCCGCATCGTTCACATCTCCGATACGCACCTTAGCCCCGGCAAGACGCATTTCGCCGCCAACTGGGCGCCGCTGCGCCAATGGATCCTCGCGCAGGAACCCGATCTCATCGTGCACACCGGCGACGTCACCGTCGACGGTGCCGACGTCGACGCCGATTTCGCGTACTGCGCGGGACTCCTCGCGGGCCTCGGCGTGCCGGTGCATGCGGTGCCCGGCAACCATGACGTGGGTGAACCTGGACACCCGCACCAGCCGACGACGAGCGAACGCATCACCCGCTGGCGGCGTCATCTCGGTGGCGATTACTGGTCGGTGGACGTCGAGGGCTGGCGCCTCATGGGCCTCGATTCGATGCTCTTCGGTGCCGGCATCGCCGAGGAGCGCGAGCAACTCGCCTGGCTCGATACCACGTTGCGCAGTGCGGGCGGGCGGCGGATCGCCTGGTTCATGCACAAGCCGCTCTTCCTCGGCGCACCCGACGAGGGCGACACCGGCTACTGGACGGTCAAGCCGCTGCCTCGGGCCGACATTCTCGACCGCGTACGCCAGTATGGCGTGGCGATCGTCGCCACCGGCCACCTGCACAAGATGCACGATCGCACGTATCAAGGTTGCCGCTACCTGTGGGTCCCCTCGTCGGGGTTCGTGGTCGGCGAGCGATTGCAGGAACCGATGCCGGGGGAGAAGAAACTCGGCGCCGCCGTCTACGACATCATGGGTGATACGCTGACGGCGCAACTCACCGAGCTTCCCGCGCTCACCCGCTACTGGATCGACGACGTGGTGCACGAGGTCTATCCGCCGCGCGACGGCACGTGACGGCGGCATCCGGCCATGGCGAGCGTTCGTCTTCGCGGCATCACCAAGTCCTTCGGCAGCACGCAGGTGCTGTCGGGAATCGATCTCGACATCGCCGACGGCGAGTTCATCACGCTGGTGGGCGCCTCCGGCTGCGGCAAGTCGACCCTGATCCGCATCATCGCGGGCCTCGAACCGCAGACCTCAGGACATCTGGCGATCGCCGAGCGTCCGATCGATCATCTGCGCCCGCACGAGCGGCGGGTGGCGATGGTGTTCCAGAGCTACGCGCTGTATCCGCACATGAGCGTCGGCGCGAACATCGCGCTGCCGCTGACGATGCAGCGACTGTCGCTCATGGAGCGCCTGCCGCTCGTGAAGCACCTGTCGCCGCGCCGGCGCCGGGTCATGGCCGAGATCATGCGCGAGGTGGGAGGCATCGCGAGCCAGCTCCAGATCGAGTCGCTCCTCGAACGCCGCCCCGCGCAACTGTCGGGCGGCCAGCGACAGCGCGTCGCGCTCGGCCGGGCGATGGTGCGCCACCCCGACGTCTTCCTCATGGACGAGCCGCTGTCCAACCTCGATGCGAAGCTGCGCGTCCACATGCGCAGCGAGCTTGCCGAACTGCACGCTCGCCTGCAGTCGACCTTCATCTACGTGACGCACGACCAGGTCGAGGCGATGACGATGTCCGATCGCGTCGCGATGATGGATGCCGGACGCATCCTCCAGCTCGGCACGCCCAGTGCGCTCTACGCGCGGCCGACGAACCTCAAGGTCGCGCAATTCATCGGCAGTCCGGCGATCAACGTCCTCCCCGGTGAGGTCGACAGCGCCGGCCGGGTGAGCATTGCAGGTTCACCGCTGCCGCTCGTCGTCGATCGCGCCGCACGCGGCGCCGTGAGCGTCGGCATGCGTCCCGAGGCGCTGCTGCCGCAGGCGCCGGGCGGGCCCGGCGAGCGCCTCGCGCTCGGCACGCGGCTGCGCCGCGTCGAGAACCTGGGCGCCGAGCTCATCCTCCACTGCGACGTGATCGGCCTCGACGGCGTCACCGTCACCAGCCGCATTCCCGCAGGCGCAGCGCCGGTCGCGCCCGGTCCGCTCGGCCTCACCTTCGCGGCGGCCGACTGCCACGTCTTCGACGCTGCCGGCGAGCGCCTTGCGGTGCCGGGCGACGCAACACCTGCGACGTCGAGGCCGATGCCCGCGCCGCTCGCCAGCGACGCCGCATCATGACCCGCCTCGATCCGGTGCTGGCGGCACAGCGCGCGGCACGGCGCCGCGAGTGGCTGGAGAAGCTCACCGGCATGGGCTTCGCGTTCCCCGCGACGCTCCTCCTCGTGGTCATGAGCCTTGCTCCGCTCGCGGTGCTGTTCGTGCTTTCCTTCACCGACTACGATCTGGGCAACGTCGACCTGCGCTTCATCGGGCTCGCCAACTTCAGCAAGGCGCTCGCCGATCCGGTGTTTCGCCAGTCCTTGTGGAACACCTTCGTGTACGTGGCGATCGTGCTGCCGCTCGCGGTGGCGCTGGGGCTCCTGGTCGCCATCCTCGTGCACGGCCGCAAGCACACGCGCTCGTTCTATGAAGTCGTCTACTTCCTGCCGGTGACGTCGACGCTCATCGCGATGGCCTTCGTGTGGACGTTCCTGCTGCACCCGAAGCTCGGGCCGATCAATGCCTTCCTGGGCGCACTCGGCTTCCCGCCGCTCGCATTTCTCTCCGACCCCGCCCTCGTGCTGCCGACGCTCGCGGTGATCGGCGTCTGGCAACTCGTCGGCTTCAACATGGTGCTCTTTCTCGCCGGCCTCACCGCGATACCCAAGGACCTGTACGAGGCGGCCGAAGTCGACGGCTGCGCCAATCCGATCGATCGCTTCCTCACCATCACCTGGCCGCTCCTCGGCCCCACCACGATGTTCGTGATCGTGACCACGACGATCACCGCCTTCAAGGTCTTCGACACCGTCGCCGTGATGACGCGCGGCGGTCCGATGGGCGCCTCCGACGTGATCCTCTATTCGATCTACCTCGAAGGCTTCCAGTACTTCCACACCGCCTACGCCGCCGCGCTCACCGTCGTCTTCCTCGTCTTCATCCTGGTGTTCTCGGTGATCCAGACGCTCGTCCTCGACCGGCGCACGCACTACGGCTGACGACCATGCGCAAGCTCGCCTCGCTCGTGCTCATCCACGCCGTCCTCCTCGCCGGTGCGGCGTTCACGCTGCTGCCCTTCGTGTGGATGCTGGCGACGTCGATCAAGCCGCCCGACGAGATCTTCACCGCCACGCTGCGGCTATGGCCGCACCGCTTCGCCGCCGGCGAGAACTTTCGACTGGCCCTCACCTCGGCGCCGCTGCTGCGCTTCGCGCTCAACGGCCTCATCGTCTGCGCCGGAATCCTGGTCGTGCAGCTGCTGGTGGCGATTCCCTGCGCGTACGCGCTCGCCAAGCTCCGCTTTCCCGGCCGCAACACGCTGTTCGTGCTGACGCTGCTCGCCCTCGCCATCCCGGTGCAGGTGCCCGCACTCCCGCTGTACATCGCGCTCGCCAAGCTCGAACTCCTCAATACCTACTTCTCGATGATGGTGCCGTTCTTCCTCTCGGTGTTCGCCATCTTCCTGCTGCGCCAGTTCTTCAAGGGATTTCCCGACGACATCATTCAGGCCGCGCGGCTCGACGGCATGAGCGAATTCGAGATCGTGTGGCGCATCGTGGCGCCGAGCGCCTGGCCCGCCATCGCCGCCTTCGCCGTGTTTTCCTTCGTGGCGCACTGGAACGACCTCTACTGGCCGCTCATCGTGATCTCCGACGCCAAGCTTGCGCCGCCCCCGCTTGGTATGATGTTTTTCGCCGATGCCGAGACCGGCTCGAACTACGGCGCGCTCACCGCCGCCGCCACGATTCTCACCGCGCCTCTGGTCATCGCCTTCCTCTTCGCGCGCCGGCAGTTCATCGCCGGCATCACGATGACCGGTGTGAAGTGATCTTTCGGGACCCGCCATGACCGCTACCTCCTCGCCCTTCGCGCTCACCGACCGCGTCGCGCTCATCACCGGCGCCACCCGCGGCCTGGGCTTTGCCATCGCCCGCGGCATGGCCGAGGCCGGCGCCACGGTGCTCCTCAACGGCCGGCGGCCCGCCGAGCTCGAGGAGGCCGCGCACAAGCTCGTGAAGGAAGGACTGCGCGCCGACGTCGCCGCCTTCGACGTCACCGATCACGACGCCATCCACGCCGCGATCGGCGCCGCGAGCGCCAAGCACGGCAGCATCGACATCCTCGTCAACAATGCCGGCATCCAGCGCCGCGCGCCCATGCCGGAATTCACGGCGAAGGACTGGAACGACGTCATCGCCACCAATCTCACGGCGCCGTTCATGGTGTCGCAGGCGGTGCTGCCCGGCATGATCGAGCGCAAGCGCGGCAAGGTCGTGCACATCGCCTCGCTGCTCTCCGAATTCGGACGGCCGACGGTGATTCCCTATGCCGCCGCCAAGGGCGGCGTGCGTCAACTGACGCGCGGGATGGCGGTCGAACTGGCCGCGCACAACATCCAGGTCAATGCGATTGCCCCCGGCTACTTCGCGACCGAGATGAATCGGGCGCTGCTCGACGACGCCACCTTCAACGCCTGGGTGTGCAAGCGCACGCCGGCCGGGCGCTGGGGCGAGCCCGCCGAGATCGCCGGCCTCGCGGTATTCCTCTCGTCGCGGGCGGCGGATTACATGACCGGGCAGATCGTCCTCATCGACGGCGGGATGTCGATAGGCCTGTAGCGCGACCCTGTCTACTGGAGGCAACGCCATGCGCATGCAGGGCAAGACGGCGCTCGTCACGGGCGCTTCCACTGGAATCGGATTCGCGATCACGCAGGCCTTCGCGCGCGAGGGCGCCCGCGTGGTGCTTGCCGACATCGACGTCGCGCGCGCCCGGCAGCAGGCGGCGACGCTGCCCGGCGCCGATGCCGCGCTTGCCGTGCGCATGGACGTCGCCGATCCCGCGAGCGTCGGCGAGGGTCTCGCCGCAGCGCGCGACGCCGGATTCGCGCCCGACGTCCTCGTCAACAATGCGGGCGTGATCCACGTCGGGACGATCCTGCAGACCGAGCTCGCGGACCTGCAGCGCGTCTTTCGGGTCAACGTCGAAGGCGTCTTCAACGTGACCAAGGCGCTCCTGCCGGCGATGATCGAGCGCGGCGGCGGCGTGATCCTCAACATGGCCTCGCTCGCCTCGCTCACGGCGATGCACGACCGCTTCGCCTATTCGGCGACCAAGGCTGCGGTGCAGATGATGACGCGGTCGATCGCGCTCGATTTCGTGAAGTCGGGGATTCGCGCGAACTGCATCTGCCCGGCGCGGGTGCACACCGAGATGGTCGACAACTACCTCAAGACCTCGTACGCCGGCAAGGAAGAGGAGACCTTCCGCCGCTTCTCCGAGTACCAGCCGATCGGGCGGATGATCCGCCCCGACGAGATCGGCCACATGGCGGTGTATCTGTGCTCCGACGAGTCGGCGATGGTCACCGGATCGTCGTTCCTGATCGACGGCGGTGTTCTCACCGGCGTCTAGCGACGTTCGGACTCAGCGCGATGGTAGTGACGCGCGCTCGGCGAGCGCCTCGCGCCAGCCAAGGCCCGCAACGGTGCCCGCGACCGGCTTGTATTCGCAGCCGACCCATCCGGTATAGCCAAGGTCGTCGAGCAGGCGGAAGAGATATGCGTAGTTGATCTCGCCGACGTCGGGTTCGTGCCGTCCGGGGACGCCCGCGATCTGCACGTGGCCGATGTGCGGCTGCCATTGGCGGAAGCGGGTGGCGAGATCACCCTCGACGATCTGCGCGTGATAGAAGTCCATCTGCACCGACAGGTTCGGCAGACGAAGCTCCTCCCGGATGGCGTGCGCCTCGCCCTGCTTGGTGAGGAGGTAGCGCGGAAAGTCGCGGCGGTTGATGGGTTCGATCATCACCGTGACGCCGATCTTCGCGGCCTCGCCGCAGGCGAATTCGAGATTGCGCTTGAAGATGCGCCAGCGCCGCGCCTCCTCCGCTGCGTCGGCAGCTTCGGGCACCACACCCGCCATGACGTGCACCCCCGGACACGACAGCACCTGCGCGTAACGCAGCGCCGTGATCATGCTCGCCGCGAAGTCATCCTCGCGGCCGGGAAGCGAGGCGAGGCCGCGCTCGCCGCCCGCGAAATCGCCGGGCGGCGCATTGATGAGGACGACGTCGAGCGCCGCGGCCTTCGCCCGCGCGGCAATCGCTTCGGGATCGAATTCGTAGGCGAAGGCGAACTCGACCGCGTGAAAGCCCGCCTGCGCCGCCGCCGCAAAGCGATCGAGGAACGGGACCTCGTTGAAGAGGAACGTGAGGTTGGCGGCAAACCGAGGCATCGCGAACACCCGCCTACGTACCCACGGCGCGCGCCGCCCGCAGCGACTCCGCGGCACCGGCCTGCACGAGGCTCGCCTCGGTCATGACGGTCAGCAGGCGATAGCCCTGCGCGGCGCGCTTTGGCACGTCCGCGTTGCAGAATGCATGCACGCCCGCGATCTTGCCGGCTGCCTTGGCCGCCGCGCCGATCGCGGCGATGCCGGCCTCGGTCTCGTCGGCGAGTGCCGGCAGGCGATCCGGGGGGTGCCCGAGCGTGATGTTGAGATCGGCGGGACCCACGAAGCAGCCATCGACACCGTCCACCGCGAGGATCGCCGGAGCACTGGCGAGCGCTGCGCGCGATTCGAGCATCACCAGCGTGAGGAGTTCGCCTGCGGCGCCGGCGAAATAGTCGTTGCCGCCGTAGATCGAGCCGCGTACGGGCCCCCAGCTGCGATGCCCGCGTGGTGCGTAGCGCACACTCGCGACCGCTGCCTCCGCCGCAGCGACGGTATCGACCTGCGGCACGATCACGCCGTAGGCGCCGAGATCGAGCACCCGCTGGATGTACATGGGGACGTTCGCGGGTACGCGCACGATCGGTGTGGCGGGCGTGGAGCTCAACGCCTGCAGCATCGCCTGCACGCTGTCGAGATTGGTCTCGCCGTGCTGCAGGTCGATCGCGACGAAATCGTACCCGGCGTGACCGAGCCACTCGGCCATGAGCGGGCTCGCACTCCAGCAGAAGATGCCGACGGTGAGTTGCCCTTCCCGGGCCCGGCGCTTGGCGGTATTCGGACGCAACGCTGCCTCCTCTTCGACGTGCCGCAACCTCGCGCATCGCGTGGCGCGCGCGTGCTGCGCCCTGCATCCTGCGATGGCACGAAGCCGCCGTCAACCGCGCGCGGTTGTGGCAAATCCGCAACGCGTCCGCACCGTTCGTCGGCGCGCAGCAGCGGCCGACGGCATCGTGCGCGCCCGGTCGCGCCCCGTCGCCGGGTACCTCGGAGCCGGCAAGCGGGTTGTTTTGACAACGCTTTTTCGCCACGCCAGCGAAAGACGAAATTTTGCTTGCGGTCGGCGCGAACAGCCACTATCCTTGGTCTTCAAGAGCCACAAAAACACAAGATCTAGTAGGTCTGGCTTTGTGCGACGGCTGCTTGCAGTCGCCGCACGCCCCGAGGGCGCGCCCCGGACGACCCCGTTTCCGCACGGGGAAGGCCGCGCCGGCCACATCGCCACCCCTCGGGTCCGGTACACGCAATTGCTCGGTCATCGTTCGCGTCGCCCAGCCGTACGGGGCAGGTCGCCTTCGGTGGTGTTCGCTCGCCTCGAGGGAGGCGGCCACCACCCGCAGGTACCGCTCCCCTGGCCGCGCCGAGGATTGCCGAGCGTCGGCCGCCATCGAAAACGCAGGAGAAGCACGCCATGCAAGCCCCTCACATGCCACCGCCCACCGTGATGACGACTCCACCGCGCGATCTGCTCGTCGGCGAAGCGGGCAGTCCGGTGGCGGGCGGCGCCGATCCGCGGTTCACGCAGTACAAGATCATCCGTCGCAATGGATCGGTAGTGGGTTTCGAGCCGTCGAAGATCACCGTTGCGATGACCAAGGCGTTCCTCGCCGTGACTGGGGGTCAGGGCGCGGTCTCGGCGCGGGTGCGCGAGCAGGTCGCGACCCTCACCGAAGTCGTGGTCGCCTCGCTCGTGAGGCGCAAGCCCGAGGGTGGCGCGATCCACATCGAGGAAATCCAGGACCAGGTCGAACTGGCACTCATGCGCGGCGGCGAGCACGAGGTCGCCCGCGCGTACGTCCTGTACCGCGAGAAGCGCGCGCAGGAACGGGCGCAAGCCAGGACGAAGGATCGTGCCGTCGCCGATGGACACGCGATCAGCGTCACCGACAACGGCGTGCGCCGGCCGCTCGACCTCGATCGGCTCACGAATCTCGTCCGCGAGTCCTGTCGCGGACTTGCCGACGTCGACGCCGAGCAGATCCTGAAGGCGACGCTGAAAGACCTCTACGACGGCGTTGCCGTGGAAGAGGTGCGCAAGGGCGTCGTCCTCGCGGCGCGGGCGCTCATCGAGAAGGATCCCGCCTACTCGTACGTCACCGCGCGCCTTCTCCTCGACGCGTTGCGCCACGAGGCCCTCGGCAGCGAAGCGACGCAGGCCGAGATGACCGCGCGCTACCCCGAGTATTTCCCGCGCTTCGTGCAGCACGGCGCGAAGATCGGGCTCCTGAACGAGGACCTCCTCCAGTTCGACCTCGCGCGCCTCGGCGCCGCGCTCAAACCGGAGCGCGACCTGCAGTTCGGCTACCTCGGCCTGCAAACGCTCTACGACCGCTACTTCCTCGTCGACCAGTACGTCGGGGGCCGCCGCTTTGAGTTGCCGCAATGCTTCTTCATGCGGGTGGCGATGGGCCTCGCGCTGAACGAGATCGACCGCGAGGCGCGCGCGATCGAGTTCTACGACGTGCTCTCGACCTTCGACTTCATGTCGAGCACGCCGACGCTCTTCAACTCGGGCACGCACCGCTCGCAGCTGTCGTCGTGCTACCTCACCACCGTGTCCGACGACCTCGGCGGCATCTACGAGGCGATCAAGGAGAACGCGCTCCTCTCCAAGTTCGCGGGTGGTCTCGGCAACGACTGGACGAACGTGCGCGCCATGGGCTCGCACATCAAGGGCACCAACGGCAAGTCGCAAGGCGTGGTGCCGTTCCTCAAGGTGGTGAACGACACGGCAGTCGCCGTGAACCAGTGCTTCGCGCCCGACACGCTCGTGCACACGCAGCGCGGCCTCGTCCCCATTCGCCAGATCCAGGCCGGCGACCTCGTGCTGGGCCAGGGTGGCGAGTACCGGGAAGTGACGAAGAAGATGGTCTACGAGCAGCACGATGCGATGGTCGCCATCGACGTCAAGCACTCGCTGGAGCCACTCGAGGTCACCTCCGGCCATCCGCTATGGGCCTTGCGCGGCGTGCCGTTGGAGCAGTCGAACGAGCGCACGTATCGCACGCTGGCGGCCGGTCGCATCGCTCCTGCCTGGGTCGATGCCGGCGAGCTCGCCGAGGGCGACTACGTCGGCATGACCATCCCCACCGAAGTCACTCCCGTGCACGGCTTCACGGAAGACGACGCGCGCCTCTACGGCATCCTTCTCGGCGACGGCCACCTGTCCAAGGACGGCATGCAATGGGGCGTATCGGGCAACCCCACCTGCGACGCGCATCTCGACTTCGTGCGTACGTACCTCGCGGCACGCGGCATCCATCACTGGGAGACCGCGCGCGGCGAGACCTACGTGCAGCTGCATTGGGCGTCGGGCCGCGGCGTGGTCCGCGATGCCACCACCGGTCGCATCGCGGGCGCGGGTGCGTCCACCCTCCCCTTCGTCTATGACGACCTCTATGACGCGGCGCACGCCAAGCGCCTCGCGCCACGCTTCGCGCACCTGCCGCGGCCCCAGACGCTCGCGCTCGTGCGTGGCCTCCTCGAGACGGATGGCGGCGTCTCGCGCGGCAAGGAGATCTACTTCACCTCGACGTCGCGCCCCCTCGCCGAGGGAATGCGCTACCAGTGCCTGCGCCTGGGCGTGCCGGTGGCCGGCCAGTATCGCGAGCGCGCCAATGGACACGTGGCGACCCGCTCCGATGGCTCGGTCACGCGCTTCGACGGCACGACCAAGGCGTACGACCTGCGCATCCCGGCGGTGCCGGAGCTTGCCGCGCTCGTGAATTGTGCTCCGATCGCCAAGCGCAACTGGCTCACGATCGGCAACACTCTCTTCTCGCGCGTGCGTGCCGTGCGGTCGATCACGCCAAGGCCACTGGTCGTCGATCTGAAGGTCGACGGTGTCGAGTCGTACCAGACCGTGGGGGGGCTTGCCCACAACGGCGGTAAGCGCAAGGGCGCCGTCTGCGCCTACCTCGAAACCTGGCACCTCGACATCGAGGAATTCCTGGAGTTGCGCAAGAACACCGGCGACGACCGGCGACGCACACACGACATGAATACGGCGAACTGGATTCCCGACCTTTTCATGAAGCGCGTCATGGAGGGCGCGGACTGGACGCTCTTCTCGCCGGCCGACGTACCCGATCTCCACGACAAGTGGGGCCGCTCCTTCGAGGAGGCGTACCAGCGCTACGAGGAGCAGGCGACGCGCGGCGAACTCAAGCTCTTCAAGCGCCTTCCGGCCGTCACCCTGTGGCGCAAGATGCTCTCGATGCTCTTCGAGACCGGGCATCCGTGGATCACCTTCAAGGACGCGTGCAACGTGCGCTCGCCGCAGTCGCACGTCGGCGCCGTGCACAGCTCCAACCTGTGCACCGAGATCACGCTCAATACGAGCGAGACCGAGATTGCGGTGTGCAACCTCGGTTCGGTCAACCTCCTCGCCCACATGCACAAGACCGCCGACGGCTGGCAGCTCGATCACGCCAAGCTGCAGTGGACGATCCGCACGGCGATGCGGATGCTCGACAACGTGATCGACATCAATTACTACGCGGTCAAGAAGGCGCGCGACAGCAACCTGCGACATCGGCCGGTGGGTCTCGGCATCATGGGCTTCCAGGACTGCCTGCATCTCATGCGCACA
>JBDHRR010000012.1:0-46181 GCA_039807685.1 Burkholderiales bacterium | reverse complement strand
GTCGACTTGAGGACATCATGAGCAACGCGACGAACGAAGGAACCATTGTTCAGTGCATCGGGGCGGTCGTCGACGTGGAGTTCCCGCGCGACCAGATCCCCGAGATCTACGACGCGCTGAAGCTCGACGAGATCGGCCTCACGCTCGAGGTCCAGCAGCAACTGGGCGACGGCATCGTGCGCACCATCGCGCTCGGCAGCTCCGACGGCCTGCGCCGCGGCATGCAGGTGTTGAACACCAAGGCGCCGATCTCGGTGCCGGTGGGCACCGCCACCCTCGGGCGGATCATGGACGTGCTGGGTCGTCCGATCGATGAGAAGGGTCCCGTCGCCGCCGAAAAGACGATGTCGATCCACCGCGAGGCGCCGGCGTACGAGGAGCTCTCGCCGTCGACCGAGCTCCTCGAGACCGGGATCAAGGTCATCGACCTCATCTGCCCGTTCGCCAAGGGCGGCAAGGTCGGTCTCTTCGGGGGCGCCGGTGTGGGCAAGACGGTGACGATGATGGAGCTCATCAACAACATCGCTACCGCGCACTCGGGCCTGTCGGTATTCACCGGCGTCGGCGAGCGCACCCGCGAGGGCAACGACTTCTATCACGAGATGATCGAGTCGGGGGTGGTCAACGTCGAGGACACGGCAAAGTCCAAGGTGTCGATGGTCTACGGCCAGATGAACGAGCCGCCGGGCAACCGCCTGCGCGTGGCGCTCACCGGGCTCACCATGGCCGAATCGTTCCGCGACGAGGGCCGCGACGTGCTGCTCTTCGTCGACAACATCTACCGCTTCACGCTGGCCGGCACGGAAGTGTCGGCACTGCTGGGCCGGATGCCGTCGGCGGTGGGCTACCAGCCCACTCTCGCCGAGGAAATGGGCCGTCTGCAGGAGCGGATCACCTCGACCAAGACGGGTTCGATCACGTCGATCCAGGCGGTGTACGTGCCGGCGGACGACCTGACCGACCCCTCGCCCGCGACCACCTTCGGCCACCTCGACGCCACCGTGGTGCTGTCGCGCGACATCGCGGCACTCGGTATCTACCCCGCGGTCGACCCGCTCGACTCGACGTCGCGCCAGATCGACCCGCACGTCATCGGCGAGGAGCACTACCAGTGCACGCGCCGCGTGCAACAGACGCTGCAACGCTACAAGGAACTGCGCGACATCATCGCGATCCTCGGCATGGACGAGCTCTCGCCCGAGGACAAGCTGGCGGTCGCCCGCGCGCGCAAGATCCAGCGCTTCCTGTCGCAGCCGTTCACCGTCGCCGAAGTCTTCACCGGCTCGCCCGGCAAGTACGTCTCGCTCAAGGACACGATCAAGGGTTTCAACATGATCGTGAACGGCGAGTGCGACCAGCTTCCCGAGCAGGCCTTCTACATGGTCGGCACCATCGAGGAAGCCTTCGAGAAGGCGAAGACGCTGCAGTAGGCGTCATCCGCAACGCAGGGGCACGCAATGGCCAATACCATCCACGTCGACGTGGTGAGCGCCGAGGAGCAGATCTACGCCGGGGAGGCGGAATTCGTCGTGCTTCCCGGGGTGGACGGCGAACTCGGCATCTATCCGCGACATACGCCACTGTTCACGCAGATCAGGCCCGGGGCGGTGCGCATCAAGCGGCCGGGTGAGGCGCAGGACGAGTTCGTCTTCGTCCAGGGCGGCTTCCTCGAGATCCAGCCGAACAAGGTGACGGTGCTCGCCGATACCGCGATCCGCGCCAACGACCTCGACGAGGCGATGGTGCTGGAGGCGAAACAGCGCGCCGAGGAAGCCATGGCGAACAAGGATGCGGCCGGTGGCATCGCGGCGGCGCAGGCGGAACTTGCCGCCGCGCTGGCGCAACTGGAAGCGATCCGCAAGTTCCGGAATCGGGCCGGCTGAGCCTGCTGGTACCGGGCGACGCATCGAGGCGGTCCCGCGACCGCCTTTTTGTTGGGTGCGCTCGCCGCCCCCCGTTTCATGCTTCCATCGACGGGAGCAGGCGTCGGCGCACGACTTTTGCTTGGGAGACGCGGGCAGCCGGCAGGGGACGACCTGTGGGGCGGGTTCGTGCGCCGGGGCGGGGAGAGGGGATCTCGATGAAATCGTGGAAATGGTGGGCGCTGGGGTGGTGTGCGCTGGTGCCGGCGCTGGCGGCTGCCCAGGGCAACGAACTCGTCTTCTCGATTACCGAGGGCGTGACCTATCAGGCGACGCCCAAGGAGATCCGCGACAAGTTCGCGCCGATCGCCGAGGTGCTCGCCAAGGCTACCGGCCGGCGGGTGCGCATGCAGGTGGTACCTGCCTACGACGACGTGCGGGCCGGAATGGCGACGCAGGAATTCGACGTCGCCTTCATCCACCCGGCGCACGTTTCGATGGCCGAGATCAAGGCGGGTCGGTACAAGGCGGTGGCGTGGACGGCCGGCTACACCGAATACATCGCCTCCGTCCTGGTCGCCAAGGACTCGCCCATCAAGACGCTCGAGGACCTCAAGGGACAGACGATGGTGACGCCCGATCCGGACTCGATCACCTCGGCGATGGTGCGAGCCTTCCTGCGCGTGGACAAGATCCCGACGACGACCGGGAAGCAGACGGTACCGGGCTCGATTCGGATCATCACGACCCGCTACCAGGATGCGGTACCGTTCTACATCGAAAACGGATTCGCGCAGGCGGGAGTCACAGCCGCCAATGCGGTCGTGAAAGCCTGGACTGCAAAGGGCGGCCGCGTCATCTATCGCTCGCGGCCGGTTCCGATCAAGCAGTTCATCGTCTCCACCAAGCTGCCGGCCGACGACGCCCAGAAGATCCGTGAGGCGCTGCTCGGCCTGCGCGACACCAAGGCGCTGGAGACGGTCGGCTACAAGGGCTTCGTCGCTCCCAATCCCGAGATCGAGAACTCGACCATCGCCTGGCTCGGGCTGTAGGGTCGTCGCTGCCGTTTCGCACGCCAAGGGTGCCGGCGCCGCGTGACCGCGTGCCGGCTTTCGGCACTTCCCGACGATCGCGGTAACACCGTGTTCGTCACCTGCCGCGCGCCGGTTACCGCCCGCGCGGCACCGGCCTTGATGTCGACCTCCGCCGGCGCGGCGTACGCGAAGCCTTATCATCGTCGCTGGTGGCGCCGGTCGCGGCGCGCAGGAGAATCCAGATGAACGACAAGCGAATCGAGAAGGACGCGCTGGGCGAGGTGCCGGTTCCCGCGCATCGCCTGTGGGGCGCGCAGACGCAGCGCTCGATCGACAACTTCCCCATCGGGGTGGCGCGTTTTGCCTTCGGCCGCCCGAGCATCCGGGCCTTCGGCCTCGTGAAGCAGGCGGCGGCGCGCGCCAACGCCGAGCTGGGGACGCTTCCGGCCGACAAGGCCGACCTCATCGTCCGCGCGGCGCAGGAGGTCGTCGACGGCAAGTGGGACGACGAATTCCCGCTCGTCGTCTTCCAGACCGGCTCGGGTACGCAGTCGAACATGAACGCGAACGAGGTGATCGCCAACCGCGCGATCCAGCTCGCGGGTGGGGTCGTCGGCAGCAAGAAGCCGATCCATCCCAACGACGACGTCAACCGCAGCCAGTCGTCCAACGACGCCTTCCCGGCGGTGATGCACGTCGCCACGCTGGAGGAGATCGAAGGCTCGCTGCTGCCGGCGATCGGCCAGTTGCGTGCAACGCTCGACGCCAAGGCGCGTGCCTTCGCCGACGTGGTGATGCTCGGCCGCACGCACCTGCAGGATGCGACGCCGGTGACGCTGGGCCAGGTCATCTCGGGCTGGGTCGGGCAGCTCGACGACGCCGCCCGCTTCATCCACAGCGCGCGCGACAGTCTGCATCCGCTGGCGCTCGGCGGCACCGCGGTCGGCACCGGCATCAACGCGCCGGCGCGCTTCGGCGAGGTCGTGGCGAAGCACATCGCGCAGGCGACCGGCCGCCCGTTCACGTCAGCCGCCAACAAGTTCGCCGCACTCTCCGCGCACGATGCGATCGTCAATGCCAGCGCCGCGCTGCGCACGCTGGGCGGGGTCGCGATGAAGATCGCCAACGACGTGCGCTGGTACGCGAGCGGCCCGCGGGCGGGGATCGGCGAGATCACCATCCCGGATAACGAGCCGGGATCGTCGATCATGCCGGGCAAGATCAATCCGACGCAGTGCGAGGCGCTGACGATGGTCGCCGCGCAGGTCTTCGGCAACGACGCCGCGGTAGCCTTTGCCGGCACGCAGGGCAATTTCCAGCTCAACGTCTTCAAGCCGGTGATGCTGCACAACGTCCTGGAGTCGATCGAGCTCCTGTCCGATGCGCTGCGCTCGTTCGACGAGCGCTGCGCGCGCGGCATCGAGCCCAATCGTGAACGGATCCGGCACCACGTCGAGGAGTCGCTCATGCTCGTCACGGCACTCAATCCGCACATCGGCTACGAGAACTCGGCGAAGATCGCGCTCAAGGCGCACCGCGACGGCTCCTCGCTACGGGCCGCCGCGCACGCGCTCGGCCTCGTGAGCGACGCGGACTTCGACAAGTGGATCGACCCGAAAGCGATGACCAGGCCCGATCCGGCCTGATGCGCGCGCGCGTCGTGGGGAGCGCAGCGCTCGCCTGTCCGAATGCGCACGCGGCAGGTGCTGGGTCCGGCGCACCGCGCAGCGTGACGGCCGTCGCCTGTCGTCTCGCTGCACTCGCGGTGGTTGCCTTCGCGCTGCCGGCGCTCGCGCAGGCGCCGCGCTCGCCCACGCCGCCGACCACCGACGCCGCGATCACGACCGTCGAGGTGGCGCGCGGCCTCGATCACCCCTGGGGTCTTGCCTTCCTGCCGGACGGCAGGATGCTCGTCACCGAGCGCTCCGGCACCTTGCTGCTCCTCGCCAAGGACGGTCGCTCGCGCCAGCCGGTGACCGGGACGCCCAAGGTCGCGGCCGGTGGCCAGGGCGGCCTCCTCGGCATCGCGCTCTCACCCGACTTCGCGCGCGATCGGCGCGTCTACCTCTCCTTTTCCGAGGCGGGCGAGGGCGGCGCCGCCGGCACCGCAGTCGCGCGCGGCGTGCTGAACGACGCCCGCCTCGACGACGTCGAGGTCATCTGGCGCCAGGTGCCCAAGATCGCCGGCAGCCGCAACCACTGGGGTTCGCGGCTCGTGTTCGCGCGCGACGGGACGCTCTTCGTCACCATGGGCGACCGCTACATCGCGCGGCCGATGGTGCAGGACCTGTCGACGACGATCGGCAAGGTGGTGCGCATCAACCCGGACGGGACGATCCCGAAGGACAATCCGTTCGTCGGTCGCGCCGGCGCGCGGCCGGAGATCTGGTCGTACGGCCATCGCAACGTGCAGGCGGCGGTACTCGACCCCGCGACCGGGCAACTGTGGACGGTCGAGCACGGCGCACGCGGCGGCGACGAGCTCAACCATCCGGAAGCAGGCAAGAACTACGGCTGGCCGGTGATCACCTACGGTGTGGACTACTCCGGCGTGAAGATCGGCGAAGGCACCGCCAGGGCCGGGATGGAGCAGCCCGTCTACTACTGGGATCCGGTGATCGCACCATCGGGTGCAGCGTTCGATACCGGCGATCGCTATCCCGGCTGGAAGGGGAATCTCTTCGTTGGGTCGCTCACCCCGGGCGGACTCGTGCGCCTCGAACTCGCCGGCGGCGAAGTGAAGGGCGAGGCACGTTACCTGCCCAACGTCGGCCGGGTGCGCGACGTGGTGCAGGGGCCCGACGGCTACTTGTACCTCCTCACCGACGCCGACGACGGGAAGCTGCTGCGGGTGGTGCCGCGGTAGGGCGCGAGCGGTCGTCCTGTGCCGCACCCGTTGCGGCACGCTGCCGCGCGGAGAGGCGCGCCGTCGGCAGATGCCACCCGTAGCGGATCGCCATGAAGCGCAGGGCGAAGCACAAGGCCGCCCCGGCGAGCGCAGAGATGCCGTAGGAAACGCCGAGCATGTCGCCGATGACGACGACGGCCGCAGCCGCCAGGGCCGCAACGGCGTACAGATCGGATCGCAATACCTGCGGGATCTCCGCGAGCAGCACGTCGCGTGTCATGCCGCCGCCGACACCGGTCACCATACCCAGAAGCGCGGCCGTCACCGGGTCGAGGCCGAACTCGATTGCCTTCTGCGCGCCGGCCACGGCAAAGAGCGAGAGTCCTGCCGCATCGAACCACAGGACCGGCGTACGCAGCCGGTCGACGCCGGCGTACCAGAAGAATGCGATGAGACCGGCCAGCACCGAAACCAGCAGGTAACGCCCGTCGACGAGCGCGGCCGGCGGCACCGCGCCGATCAGGAGATCGCGACCGATCCCGCCGAAGTTCCCCGCCACGAACGACAGGACGAGGATGCCAAAAACATCGAGCCGATGATTGACCGCGGCCACCGCGCCACTGATGGCAAAGACGAAGGTGCCGACCAGATCGAGAATCTGGACGATGGTTTGGGTGTCGATCATGCGTGCCCTGCCGCCACACATCTGCAGCGTCGACGCGACGCCGCGTACTCGAATGGGTCATCCATCGACGCCCGTTGCCGGCGTTGCCCCGGTCCGGAGCACATCAGGTCGCGGCGAGCCAGGCGAGCGCGCCGACGACCAGCGCCTCGACGCCCGTTTCCAGCGTCGGATGCAGGGCCGGGGCGAACTTGGCGCTGTGATTGACGGGTAGCTCGTTGAGCTTGCCGGCAGCCTCGGCTTTGGCATACGCATCGGGGTCGCTGCCGCCGACGAACCAGAACACCGACGGCGCGTGCCAGGCGGTGCCGAAGCAGCCGAAGTCCTCGCTCGCGGGTACGGGACCGGTGTGCTGGACGCGGCCCGCGGGAAAATGGCTGCGGAATGCATCGGCCACCCGGTTGCTCGCCGCCTCGTCGTTCACGTTCAATGGGTAGCTGTCGAGCGAGGTGATTTCCGGCTTGCGCGGCGCCCCCGACGCATCGGCCTCGGCGTTGACGATGCGCTCGATGGCCGCCAGCACGTGCGTGCGCACGCCCGCGTCGAAGGTCCGCACATTGAGCTTGATGATGGCCTCGTCGGGAATGACGTTCTCCTTGGTTCCCGCCTGCAGCACGCCGACCGTGACGACCACCGAATCGGTAGCGGCCACTTCGCGCGACACGATGGTTTGCAGCCGCAGCACGACAGACGCCGCCATGACAACCGGATCGATGCTGGCTTGCGGCATCGAACCGTGGGCGCCGCGGCCGAAGAGGCGGATCTGCAAGCTGTCGGCTGCCGCCGTGATCGGCCCCGCGCTTCCCGCGATCGTGCCGGCAGGGCCGACCGCGACATGCTGGCCCAAAACGACAGCGGGCGTCGGGAAGCGCTGGAGCAGACCGTCGTCGATCATGGCGCGCGCGCCTTGCGCGGTTTCCTCGCCCGGCTGGAAGACGACCAGCAAGGTGCCCTTCCAGGCATCGCGCGCCTGCGCCAGTAGCGTGGCCGCGCCGACCAGCCACGCGACGTGCATGTCGTGGCCGCACATGTGCCCCACCGGCACCGCGTGCCCTTCGGCGTCGGTCGCCTTGATCGTGCTGGCATACGGAAGGTTCGTGTCTTCCGCGACCGGCAGCGCATCCATGTCGGCGCGCAACATCACCACGGGTCCCTCGCCATTGCGCAGGAGCCCCACCACGCCGGTCTTGCCGACGCCCGTCGTCACCTCGTAGCCGGCCTTCTCGAGCCTGCCGGCGGCGATGCCCGCCGTTCGCTTCTCCTGCATCGAGAGTTCAGGATGCGCGTGAACGTCCTTGTAGAGCGCTTCGAGATCGGCCAACAACTTGCCCATGTCGGCCAGGACAGCGGACGCCCCGTTGCCCTTGCTATCTTCAGCCATGCCGTACTCCTGTTCGTCTTCGCTTTCTGCGCGGATGCGCGCTTGCCGTGACTCGGCGCGCACGGCCTTTGCGAGCGACGCCCGCTGGACGTGCTTGCCAAGTTCGGTGTGGTGTCGGATTCGGCGGTCGATCATGCACCCAAAAACCGGCCCCCGCAAAGATCGCGACGGCGCCGCCAGGCGCCACTCGTCATTACAAATCTGTAGTAACATTGCGCGGTGAAAGCACCGAGGTCATTCGCATCATTTCGGCACGCCGCGCCGAACCGAGATAGGGAAAACGCCATGAGCAAGATCGTTCGCCATGAAGTCGACCTCGGTCAGCTCCCGCGGTTGACCGATTCGCAGAAGGCCGAACTCGAGGCGCTGGCAAAAATGCCAGACAGTCAAATCGACTTCGGCGACGTCCCACCCCTGGACGATGCTTTCTGGAAGCATGCGACGCGCAATCCGTTCTACAAGCCCACCAAGACCTCGACCACGGTACGTGTCGATTCAGATGTGCTGGCGTGGCTCAAGAGCCAGGGCAAGGGCTACCAGACGCGCATCAACGCGATCCTGCGCGATGCGATGCTGCGCGCGTTGCACCGCGAGTCTTGAGCGGCCATCTGCCTACGCCGCCGCAAACGCCACCACGTGATCCGCCGCGAGGCGGATGCCGATCGGCTCGCCGATGGCGTGATCGTGGTGCGACGGCACGAGCGAGAGGATGCGCGTCCCGGAGGGCAGCGCCAGCGTGTAGAGGAACTGGGCGCCGCGAAAGACCTTGCTGACGATGCGCGCCCGCTGTGGCGAATCGTCCTCGTGGACGACGTCGTCGGGGCGCAGGAGCACGTCGACGGAACCGTGCGCAGCAACGGGCTGCGCGAGCGCGAGCGTGCCGAGTTCGGTGACCACCGCGGCGCCGTCGACGACGCCACGCACGAAGACGCCTTCGCCGACGAAATCGGCGACGTAGCGGGTGCGCGGCTGGTGGTACAGGTCGTAGGCGCTGCCCCACTGGTCGAGCGCGCCGTCGCGCATCACGCCGACCGTGTCGGCAAACGCGAAGGCCTCGCGCTGGTCGTGAGTGACGAGCAGTGCCGTGATCCCGGTGGCCTGCAGGATCGCCCGCACGTCGAACGAGAGGTGTTCGCGCAGGTCGACGTCGAGGCTCGAGAACGGCTCGTCGAGGAGTAGGAGTCCGGGGGCCGGTGCCAGCGCGCGGGCGACGGCCACGCGCTGCTGCTGGCCGCCCGAGATCTCGTGCGGGTAGCGCGCGGCCTCACCGCGCATGCCGACGAGGCCGAGCATCTCGTGAACGCGGGCGTCGCGAGCGGCCGGCGTTCGTCCGCCCAGGCCAAAGGCGACGTTGCCGGCGACGGTGAGGTGAGGAAACAGCGCGAAGTCCTGGAAGACCATGCCGATCCGGCGCTGCTCGGGCGGGACCTGCTTGCCGGGCGCGGATAGCGTGATCGCATCGAGCGCGATTTCGCCGGCGCGCACCGGCTCGAAGCCGGCTACGCAGCGCAGCAGCGTGCTCTTGCCGCAGCCGGAGGCGCCAAGCAGGCAACCGATTTCACCCGGTGCCAGCGTGAACGTGAGGTCGCGCAGCACCGGCGTCGTGCCGTAAGCGTGCGCCACGTTCGAAACGGTCAGGGAGAGCGCCATCGGGGATCGGGGATCGGGGCGACGATGCCGCCGCCTATAATCCTCGCATGACGGCGCGACTTGGCGAGCGCACGATGGAAATTAACCATGCGCGCTAATGCGCCGTGGCTCACCGGCACCGCGATCGCGGTCGCCGCGATCGCCGCGCTGCCGACGCTTGCCGTGGTCACTCGCGGCGTCGCCCCCGGCGCCGGCGCGACGTGGGAACATCTGCTCGCGACCACGCTGCCCGAGATGGTCGCCAACACGCTGTGGCTCATGCTGCTCGTGGGGGCGGGGGTGATCGTCGGCGGCACCGCGTGCGGATGGCTCCTCGCCCGCCATCGCTTCCCCGGTAGCCGCGTCTTCGAGTGGGCGCTCTTGCTGCCGCTCGCGATGCCGGCGTACGTCATGGCGTACGCCTACACCGACTTCCTCGAGTACGCAGGTCCGGTGCAGACCGCGCTGCGGGCGACCTTTGGTCTCGCCCGCGGCGACTACTGGTTTCCCGACGTGCGCACGGTGCCCGGTGCAGCGGTGATCTTCACCTTTGCGCTCTTCCCCTACGTGTACCTCCTGACGCGCGTCGCATTCCTCGAACGGCCGCGCTCGCTCGTCGAGGCCGCGCGCACGCTCGGGCTCGATCGCCGGCAGGCGTTCCTGCGTGTCGACCTGCCGCTCGCGCGACCGGCAATTGCCGCGGGCGCCGCGCTGGCACTCATGGAAACGTTGGCCGACTTCGGGACCGTGTCGTATTTCGCGGTGCCCACGTTCACCACCGGGATCTATCGCGCCTGGTTCAACCTGGGCGATCGCGCCGCTGCGGCGCAGCTCGCCAGTGCGCTGCTGGTGTTCGTGGTGACGGTGCTCGTCCTCGAGCGGGCGAGCCGCGGTGCCGGTCGTACGCATGCCGCTGCGCACGGCCGCGCGGTCACCGATGCGGCGCGCGAGACGCTGCGCGGCGTGCCGGCATGGGTCGCCACCGGCGTGTGCACGATCGCGGTCACGGTCGGCTTCGCGCTGCCGGTGGCGATCCTGCTGCGTCTCATCCACGCCGATCCGGACATCGCCTTCGATCCCCGCTTCGCGACCTGGATGGGCCACACCCTCGTCGCTGCCGGGGTCGCCGCGGGCGTGTGCGCGGTGCTGGCAATCGTCGTTGCCTATGCACTGCGGCTCAATCCCGGCTGGCCGATGCGCGCGGCGAGCCGCGTGCTGACGCTGGGCTACGCGGTGCCGGGCACGGTGCTCGCGGTCGGCGTGCTGCTGCCGCTCGGGGCGATCGACGCATCGTATGCCGACTGGCGCCGCAGCGTCACCGGCGTTGCGCCGGGGCTCCTCCTCACCGGCACGATCGTCGCGCTGGTCTACGCGTACGTCGTGCGCTACTTCGCGGTCGCCTGGAACGCCGTCGAGCCGGGATTCGCGCGGATCACGCCGGCGATGGATGCCGCGGCGAGGAGTCTCGGCGTCGGTGCGGCCGGCACGCTCGTGCGCGTGCATGCGCCGCTCCTGGTGCGCAGCGTGGCGGCGGCACTCCTCCTCAGCTTCGTCGACGTGATGAAGGAGCTGCCGGCAACGCTCATCCTGCGCCCGTTCAACTTCGATACGCTCGCCACGCAGGCGTACCAGCTTGCGAGGGACGAGCGGCTCGCCGAAGCAGCGGTGCCGTCGCTCGCCATCGTGGTCGTCGGCCTGGTGCCGATCGTGCTGCTCGCCCGCCTCGCGCGGCGCGATGCGAAGCGCGCGCCGCTGGCGACGGCCGCCGCGCTGTCGGCGCAGCAGGGCGGCTGAGCGGGAACGCGCGGTCCGCGCTACTTCCACCCGGCGCGGTCGGCGATCTTCTGCGCCTCGACGGTATTCTTGCCGAGCGTGGCGATCGGCAGCGGGTCGATCTTGAACGTGCCGAGCGCGGCGAGCGCGGGGTTGTCGATGGCGACCGTGGGCACTACCGGCCATTCGTTGTTGCCGCCCGCGAAATAGCGCTGCGCTTCGTCGCTTGCGAGGTACTCCAGGAATTTCGTCGCATTGCCCGGGTGCGGCGCGTGCTTCATGATGCCCGCACCCGAGATGTTGACGTGCGTACCGGCACCATTCTGGTCGGGCCAGACGAGGCCGGTCCGGGCGGCGATCTCCTTGTCTTCAGGCTTCGACGACCGCAGGATGCGCGCGTAGTAATACGAGTTGGCGAGCGCCACGCTGCACTCGCCGGCGGCGACCGCCTTGATCTGATCGGTGTCGCCGCCCTTGGGCGCACGAGCGAGGTTGGCGACGAGGCCGTTCGCCCACGCCTGCGCCTTCTCGGGACCGAGATGCGCGATCAGCGAACCCAGCAGCGACAGGTTGTACGGGTGGCTCCCCGAGCGGACGCACACCTGCCCCTTGAGCTTGGGATCGGCGAGCGATTCGTAGGTCGCGACGTCGGCGGGCTTCACCTTCGCCTTGTCGTACACGATCACCCGGGCGCGATACGAGAAGCCATCCCAGTTGCCATCCGGATCGCGGAACTTGGTCGGGATGCGCTTGGCGAGAAGCTCGGATTTCACCGGCTGGAAGAGTCCCAGTTGCTGCGCCTGCCACAACCGGGCGGCGTCGACGATCAGGAGCACGTCGGCGGGGCTGTTGGCGCCTTCGGTCTTCAGGCGCTCGAGGAGTTGCTCGTCGCCGGCCTCGATGCGATTGATCTTGATGCCGGTGGCCTTGGTGAAGTTCGAGTAGAGCGCCTCGTCGGTCTGGTAATGGCGCGCGGAATACAGATTGAGGACGGGCTCCTCCGCGGCGTGGGCGGCGGAGAACGCGAGCGCCGCGGCGAGTGCGGCGGCGAGGAGGGGGAGTCGGGACATGGGGTGATCCGGAGGAAGGAGGCGTCGGGCCTTGGACGATACTCCGGGCGCGTGCCAGCGTCAATACGAATACGAACCGTTCGCGTTTACAGGGCGGCGCGGCGGATCGGCGGGGGGCGGAACGTGAGGCGGGGGGCGGAACCTGAGGCGGCGCGGCGGCGCGGTAGGGCGAAGATCCCGAGCGCCGGCGACCGCGTCGGGAGCCCGGTACCACCCCGCGATCAGCGCGGCGTCGCCGCGAGTTGCGCCTCGGCAAGTGCCACCCAGTAGGCGGCGCCGATGGCGAGCGCGTCGTCGTTGAAGTCGTAGTGCGGGTTGTGCAGGGTCGGCGTGGCCTCGTCCCGCCTGGTCCCGAGCCACACGTAGCAGCCGGGCTTGGCCTGCAGCATGTAGGCGAAGTCCTCGGAGCCCATCGACGGCGTGGGATCGGTGTCGACGTTGCCCGCCCCGACGACCGCACTCGCCGCGGCGAGCGCGTGGCGCGTCTCCGCTTCGCTGTTGACGGTCGCGGGATAGCGCCGCTCGTAGCGCAGCGTCGCGCTCATGTCGAAGGTGGCGGCAAGGCCGGCGACGATCGTGCGCATGCGCGCCTCGATCGTGTCCTGCACCGCCGGCCGGAACGAGCGCACCGTGCCGCGCAGGACGACTTCCTGCGGGATCACGTTCCAGGTGTCGCCGCCGTGGACCTGCGTCACGCTGACGACGCCGGCGTCGAGCGGGTGGAGGTTGCGCGCGACGATCGTCTGCAGCGCATTGATGACGTGCGCGGCGAACGGCATCGGATCGCGGCCCAGGTGCGGCATCGCCGCGTGCGCGCCGCGGCCGGTGGCGACGATCTCGAAGATGTCGTACGCGCCCATGATGGGTCCCGCGCGCAGCGCCATGCTGCCCAGCGGCAACTCGGGCCAGTTGTGCATGCCGTAGACGGCCTGCATCGGGAAGCGCTCAAAGAGCCCCTCCTCGACCATCACCCGGCCGCCACCCTCGTTCTCCTCGGCCGGCTGGAAGATGAAGTACGCGGTGCCGTCGAAGCGCCGTCGCTGCGCCAGCGCCTGCGCCGCTCCGAGGAGCATCGTGGTGTGGCCGTCGTGGCCGCAGGCGTGCATCCTGCCCGCGTGGCGCGACGCGTGCGGAACGCCCGACTTCTCCGCGATGTGCAACGCATCGAGATCGGCGCGCAGGCCGATCGCCCGCTCGCCCGCGCCGCAACGCAGGACGCCGACCACGCCGGTGCCGGCGAGTCCGGTGTGCACCGTGAGGCCGAAGCCTTCGAGCTTGTCGGCGACGAAGGCGCTGGTCGCAGTCTCCTCGAAGGCGGTCTCGGGATGCGCGTGCAGGTGATGGCGCCACTCACGCATCTCGCCGTCGAGCGCGCGGACTTCGTCGGGAACGTTCATGGCTCCTCGTGGGACGTGCCGGAAGGATCATCGTAGCGCATCCGGTAGAATCGGAACCCGCCCCCGGGTGACGGCCGTACCCCGGGCGCTCCCATCGCTGCGCGCACCCTTGCTTTCGTCTCCTTGAACGCTCCCGTTCACGACCTCCTCGTCATCGGCGGCGGGATCAACGGCGCCGGCATCGCGCGCGACGCCGTCGGACGCGGCCTGTCGGTGCTCCTCGTCGAGCAGGGCGATCTCGCCTCGGCGACGTCGCAGTGGAGCAGCAAGCTCATCCACGGCGGCCTGCGCTACCTCGAGTACTACGAATTCCGGCTGGTCGGGGAGGCGCTCGCCGAGCGCGAGGTGCTGCTCGCGATCGCGCCGCACCTCGTGCAGCCGCTCGCCTTCGTGCTGCCGCACGAGCCGCACCTGCGCCCGGCGTGGATGATCCGCACGGGACTCTTCCTCTACGACCATCTCGGCGGCCGCAAGACGCTGCCGAAGTCGTTCGGCGTCAGCCTCGCTGGCAGTCCCTATGCGGCAGGGCTGAAAGCGCGCTTCCGCAAGGGCTTCGTGTATTCCGATGCGCGCGTCGACGACGCGCGGCTCGTCGTTGCCAATGCGCTCGACGCGAAGGCACGCGGCGCCGACATCCGGGTCGGCACCAGGCTCGTCGGCGCCCGGCGCGACGGAACGCTGTGGCGCGCCACGCTCGCCGGCGCCGACGGCGCCACGACCGAGGTCGCGGCGCGCGCGCTCGTCAACACGGCGGGACCGTGGGTGAAGGAAGTCCTCGACCTCGTGCGCCCGGCCCGGCCCGGCGAGGGCAACGTACGGCACGTGAAGGGCAGCCACATCGTCGTGCCGCGCGTGCACGCGGAAGCGCACGCCTACATCCTGCAGAACGCCGACAACCGCATCGTCTTCGTGATTCCGTACCAGGAGCGCTACTCGCTCATCGGCACCACCGACGTCACGGTCGATGCGTTCGAGAATCCGCGCATCTCGGCGGAGGAGACCCGCTACCTCCTCGACCTCGTGAACACCTATCTCGAGCGGCCGCTCGCCGAGCGCGACATCGTGTGGGACTACAGCGGCGTGCGCCCGCTGTACGACGACGGCTCGGCCGATCCGTCGGCGGTCACCCGCGACTACGTGCTGAAGGTGGACGCGCTGCCCGGGGCGCCCGGACCCGATCGGGCGCCGGTGCTGTCGTCGTTCGGAGGCAAGATCACGACCTATCGCAAGCTCGCCGAGCACGCGTTGCAGGAGCTGGCCCCGTATTTTCCAGGAATGCGGGGCGCGTGGACGGCCACCGCCGCGCTCCCCGGCGGCGACCTGCCGCAGGGCGATCCGGTGGCGTGGGAGGCCGAGCTCGCGCGCCGGTATACGCAGCTGCCCCGCGAGGTCTTGCACGGACTCGCATACCGTCACGGCACGCGCGCGCTCGCGATCCTCGACGGCGCAACGGCGCCGGAGGATCTTGGCGTCGATTTCGGCGCCGGGCTCACCGCGCGCGAGGTCGACTGGCTCGTGCACGAGGAGTGGGCGCACACGGCCGACGATATCCTGTGGCGGCGCACGAAGTGCGGCCTGCCGATGACACCCGCGCAGCGCGCCGCAGTCGCGGCGTACCTCGCCAAAGGGAAAGCATGAAGCGAATCTGCCTCTTCTGTGGTTCGAATGCGGGGACGCGTCCCGCCTACGCGGAGGCCGCGGCAAGCTTCGGGCGCACCGTCGCCGCACACGGCGCCACGCTCGTCTACGGCGGCGGCAGCGTCGGCCTGATGCGGATCGCCGCCGAGTCGGCGCTGGCGGCGGGCGGGCAGGTGATCGGCGTCATCACCGAGCAGCTCATGGTGAGCGAGGTCGGGCACCGCGGCCTCACCCGGCTCATGGTCGTGCCGACGATGCACGAGCGCAAGGCGCTGATGGCGCAGCACGCCGATGCCTTCGTGGCGTTGCCGGGCGGTTTCGGCACCTTCGACGAGTTCTGCGAGATGGCGACCTGGAATCAGCTCGGGATCCACGCCAAGCCGCTCGTCATGGTCAACGTCGAGGGCTACTTCGACGGCTTCCTCGCGCAGATCGATCGCGGCGTCGCCGATGGCTTCCTGCGGGCCGAGCACCGCACCATGATCGAGGTGGTGCCCGCGGTCGACGGCGTGTTTCCCGCGCTCGCGCGCTGGAAGGTGCCGCCGTTGTCGCGGCAGTTGCAGGTCCGGCCGTCCGCATCGTGATCACACCGGTGCCGAACGCCTTGCAACCGCTCGCGACGATGCCTGCTGCCGTGCGCCGGGGCATCCGCGGGGTCTTTGCCGACATCGACGATACGATCACCACGCACGGCTCGCTCACCCCCGAGGCCTACGCGGCGCTCGCGCGGCTGCGCGGCGCTGGCCGTCTCGTGATCCCGATCACCGGCCGGCCCGCGGGCTGGTGCGATCACATCGCGCGCATGTGGCCGGTCGACGCGGTGGTCGGCGAGAACGGCGCCTTCTTCATGCGCTACGACGCCAAGCGCCGCAAGCTCGAGCGACGCTTCCTCGTCGACCACGACGAGCGGCGCCGCCAGCGCGTGCGACTCGGCGCGATCGGGGAGGCGATTCTCGGCGCGGTTCCGGGGACGGCGTTGGCGTCCGACCAGCACTATCGCGAGTGCGATCTCGCGATCGACTTCTGCGAGGATGTGCCGCCGCTGCCGCGCAGTGCAGTCGATCGCATCGTGACCTTGATGCAGGCACAGGGGATGACCGCCAAGGTGAGCTCGATCCACGTCAACGGCTGGTTCGGCAGCTACGACAAGCTCGGCATGACGCAAACGCTGCTGCGTGAGGTCTTCGCGGTCGATCTCGATCGCGATCGCACGCATTACGTCTTCGCCGGCGATTCGCCCAACGACGCGCCCATGTTCGCGTACTTTCCCAATGCCGTTGGTGTTGCCAACGTGCTGCCGTTCCTCGATCGCATCGCGACGCCGCCGCGCTGGGTCACCACGCGCGAGGCCGGCGCGGGCTTCGTCGAACTCGCCGACTTCCTGCTGGGGTAGCGCGGCAGCGGCGGGGGCGCGATCTATCGCTGCGGCCAGGTCGCGGGACTGTGCGACCACTCGCGCGGGACGAATGGCGTCCTCGGCTCGCGCCTCACTTGCGCGCCGGCAGCAGCGTCGTCCCGGCGAAGCGCGCGTCTTCGCCCAGCGCGTCGGCGATGCGCAGGACCTCGTTCCACTTGGCAAGCCGCTCGCTGCGCGCAAACGAGCCCACCTTGAGCTGGCCCGCATTCCAGCCGACGGCGAGATGCGCGATCGCGACGTCCTCGGTCTCGCCCGAGCGCGCCGAGACGATGGTGCCGAAGCCCGCCGCCTTGCCGGCGTCGAGCGCCGCCTTGGCTTCGGTGAGCGTGCCCGCCTGGTTGATCTTGACCAGCACCGCATTGCACGCGCCGTCGGCGGCGGCCTGCGCCACGCGCTCGGCATTCGTGGTGAGGAGGTCGTCGCCGATGACCTGTACCCGGTGCCGCGCGGCGCGCGTGAAGGCGATCCAGGCGTCGCGGTCGTCCTCGGCGAGCGGATCCTCGATCGAGACGATCGGGTAGCGCTCGATCCAGTCGAGGAGCATCTCGCTCATTCCCGCGCTGTCGAGTTCGCGGCCCTCGAGGCCCAGCGTGTAGCGCCCGCCGCGGCCGAACTCGGAGGCGGCGATGTCGAGCGAGATGGCGACGTCGCTGCCGGGGTGGCAGCCGGCACGCTCGATCGCTCGCACGGTTGTCTCCAGCGCCTCCTCGTTGCTCGCGAACGCCGGCCACCAGCCGCCTTCATCGGCGACGCCGGCGAGCCGGCCGGCGTCGCGCATGAGTTCGCCGGCGGCGCGGTAGACCTCGGCGATCATGGTGAGCGCGTCGTCGTAGCTCCAGGCCCCCACCGGCATCACCATCAGGTCCTGGATGTCGATTCGTCGCTCGGCGTGCGCACCGCCGCCGAAGACCTGCACCTCGGGCATCGGCAGCGTGACGGGATCGTCGCCGGCCAGGTGCTGCCACAGCGGCAGGTCGAAGGCGTGGGCGGCGGCCTGCGCGACGGCGAGCGAGACCGCCACCGTCGCATTGCCGCCGAGCTTGCCCTTGTTGGGTGTGCCATCGAGGTCGATGAGCGTGGCGTCGATCGCCGCCTGCTCGATCGCGTCGGCGCCGAAGAGGGCGCGGGCGATCGGACCGCGGACGTTGGCAATCGCCTGCGCCACGTCGTAGCCACCGAGCCGGGTGCCGCCGTCGCGCAGGTCGATGGCCTCGGTCGACCCGCGCGAGGCACCGGCCGGCGCGATGCCGCGGCCGATCGACCCGCCGGCCAGCGTCACCTCGGCTTCCACGGTGGGGCGTCCGCGCGAGTCGTAGACGCGGCGGGCGTGGACGCGGGTGATGGAGGTGGGGATCATCAATGGCTCATGGGATGGTTGGCGAAGGATAGTCGTGGCGGTTCGACCGAGTCAGGTTGGTATGTACTCACCATCGACAAGACCAGGCATTGGTGGGCTTCGAGATGACGGACGCGGCGTACAAGGCGACGATCGGCGGACGCTGGACGCCGTCGGCGGAAGCGGAATAACTCGATCGGCACGGGACTTGCGTGATTTCGCTTCCACGATGCATCAGGATTGCTGACCAGCGCCTTGATCGGTGGGCGTAACCGGTCCATCCATCATCGAGTGTTCCGGGAGGTCTCCATGACCCGCTACGGCTTTTCGATCCGCACGCGACACGGCCAGAAGGTCGACAACATCCTCATCATGGCATCGACGCAGGACGACGCCGAGCGCCGGTTGCGCCAGATGTACCACGCCTGCGTGATCGAGGTCTGCGCCTCGCAGGCGGTGACGCCGCGGATCGAGGTCCTCGACGTCGACAGCGTGATCGGCCTCATCAGCGCCGGCGCCTCAGCGCAGGAGTCCGGCACCCATTAGCTCGTCGTACAGCGCCGCGTAGTCGTGCGCGCCACGGCTGTCGGGCGCGTGGCGGAAGATGTCGAGTTCCACCGCCGGGCTCTCGGCGAGCTTCACGTTCTCGCGGATGCGCGTCGCGCAGATCTCGTCGGCACGCAGCACTTCGCGCATCCGCGTCTCGACGGCATCGCTCATGCGCCGCCGAAGATCGTAGCGAGTGAGCACGTACCTACGCGGCAAGCGGCGCTTCAACACGGGTTCGAGGGCATTGAGCGCGCGCTCGACCTGCTCGGCACCCTGCAGCGAGAGGAAATCCGCCGACACCGGGACGAGCACCAGCGTGGCTGCGAAGATCGCGTTGAGCGAGAGGACGTTGAGCAGCGGGCAGCAGTCGATCACCACCGGGCCCGGGGCGACTCCCGGCGCGTGCAGCGCCTGGCGCAGGCGGGTGACGACGTTCACGCCCTTGCCGAGCAGCGTGTCGAGCTTGGCCAGTTCGAGGTGCGCCGGCAGCAGGATCACGCCACTGCGGGTGATCTGCGCGATGTCGTCGAGCGGCCGCTGGCGGATGAAGAAGCTGTAGATCGTGTCGTCGGCGAGCCGTGGACGGACACCGAAGACGTGCGAGAGGTGGCACTGCGGATCGAGGTCGATCGCAAGTGGACGCTCCTTGCGCTGCGCCATCGCGGCGAGCAGGTTGAGCGCGGTCGTGGTCTTCCCCACGCCACCTTTCTGGTTGAACACCGCCACGATCGCCACGTGAGCGAGAATAGCGCAGGTCGCGCCATCGTCGTTTGTCTTGCATGTTCGCCGCGACCGTCATTCCCCTTCGAGGACCCCGCGTGACCTTCTCCCTGCGTACCCCTTTCCTTGCCCTTGCGGCGTCCACCCCCTCGCCCATGCCCTCCGGCGGTACGCAGGCCACGCCCGCCGCGCGAATCCCCCTGCGTGACTTCTTCCGCAACCCCGAGCAGACGGCGTTTGCCATCTCACCGGACGGCCGCTATCTCGCCTGGCTCGCCCCTTGGGAGCGCCGGCTCAACGTCTTCGTGCGGCCGGTGGCGGGCGGCGAGGCGCTGCGCGTGACCGCCGAGACGGCGCGCGATATCGGCGGCTATTTCTGGAAGGGCGAACGGATCGTCTACGTGAAGGACTTCGGCGGCGACGAGAATTTCCACGTGGTCACCGTCGATCGCACGGGGGGCGACGCCCGCGATCTCACGCCTGGGGACAAGGTGAAGGCGGACGTCGTCGACATCCTCGAGGACGACGACCTGCACCTCATCGTCTCCCACAATCGTCGCGACGAGTCGGTGTTCGACGTCTTCCGCATCGACGTGACGACCGGCGCGGAAACGCTCATTGCCGAGAATCCGGGCAACATCGTGAGCTGGGGCACCGACCACGACGGCCGGCTGCGCGTGGCCGGCACCTCCGACGGTGTCAATACCTCACTCCTCTATCGCGAGAGCGAGGACGTTCCGTTCCGGACCATCCTCACCACGAGCTTCAAGGAGGCGGTGGCGCCGCTCTTCTTCACGTTCGACAACCGCGGGCTGTACGTCGCGTCGAACCGCGGCCGCGACAAGGCGGCGATCTTCGAGTTCGATCCGGCTACCGCGCAGGAGGGCAAGCTCCTCGTCGAGAGCGCCGACGTCGACGTCGAGTCGCTGTCGTACTCGCGCAAGCGCAAGGTCCTCACCACCGCACGCTGGGTCACCTGGAAGGTGCAGCGCCACTTCTTCGACGCCGAGACCGAGGCGATGTTCCGCGACGTCGAGGCGAAGCTCCCCGGCTTCGAGGTGAGCTTCACGTCGACCAACAAGGACGAGGACCGGTTCATCGTGGCGGCGACCTCCGACCGCACGCCCGGCCAGCGCTATCTCTACGACAAGACCACGCGCGAGCTCACGCTCCTCGCCGACGTTGCGCCGTGGCTGCCCGCGGACGAACTCGCGGCGATGCGGCCCGTCACCTACACCGCCCGCGACGGGCTCACGATCCACGGCTACCTCACGCTGCCGAAAGGGGGCGCAGCGCGCAACCTGCCGGTCGTCGTCAACGTGCACGGCGGCCCGTGGGCGCGCGACGTGTGGGGTTTCAATCCCGAGGTGCAGTTCCTCGCCAATCGCGGCTACGCGGTACTGCAGGTCAATTTCCGCGGCTCGACGGGCTACGGCCGCGCCTTCTGGGAGGCGTCGTTCCGCGAATGGGGCCGCAAGATGCAGGACGACGTCACCGACGGTGTGCGCTGGCTCGTCGCCGAGGGGATCGCGGACCCGGAGCGCGTGGCGATCTACGGCGGCAGCTACGGCGGCTACGCGACACTGGCGGGCCTCGCCTTCACGCCGGACCTGTACGCCGCCGGCATCGACTACGTGGGGGTATCGAACCTCCTCACCTTCATGAAGGCAATCCC
The DNA here is from genome assembly GCA_039807685.1 of Burkholderiales bacterium. Lineage (GTDB taxonomy): Bacteria > Pseudomonadota > Gammaproteobacteria > Burkholderiales > Casimicrobiaceae > VBCG01. Next base: position 25,170 of record JBDHRR010000012.1, on the reverse strand, counting down.
GCCGTACTGGAAGCCGATGCTCGCGATGCTGCAGGAGATGGTCGGCGACATGGAGAAGGACGAAGCGCTATTGCGTGCGGCATCGCCGGTGTTCCATGCCGAGCGGATCACCGCGCCGCTCTTGATCGCGCAGGGGGCGAACGATCCGCGCGTGGTGAAGGCGGAGAGCGACCAGATGGTCGCGGCGATGCGGGCGCGCGGTGTCGAGGTCGAGTACCTCGTGAAGGACGACGAGGGCCACGGCTTTCGCAACGAGGAGAACCGCTTCGAGTTCTACGAGGCGATGGAGCGCTTCCTCGCGAAGCACCTCGCCGCGGCGAGCTGACGGCGATCCGGCAGCCCGCCCGCCCCGCGCTGCCCAGTCCCGCGTGGGGCTGATCGGGAAACGACGGGCAGCGGGGGCGGGCCGCTGGCCACACCTGCCTGGGTGGGTGGCGATGGCTAGCGGGTGGCGCCGACGTCGCTGCGCCGCGCGGTGACGGTGATCGACGGCAGGCGTTGCACTTCGATGCCGTCGACGTAGGTGCCGGTGGGCACGCCGACCATCGGCGTGGACGGGGTGGTTACTGCCGACGCGGGGTGTCCCGCGATAGTGCCCGTGTACCAGCTGGCGCCGACGAGGCCGAGGGACACCAGCACGACGGCGGTGGTGGCGGCGAGGACGCGGGCGAGGCGGCGGATCTGCATGGTGGGCTCCTGGTGGCGGGTGGCGTTGACGACGGTGCCAATGTCCGCCTGAACCGCGCGCGGTGTCCTGAAGGTGGTATTAAACGTTGCTGAAAGCGTGCATCGCGATTGCACGGCCGCGACGCGGGCCGGCTAGACTCGATCCGCCTCGTCGACATCTTCATTCGTGGATCCATCTTGCTTGCCGTGACCACCGCCGCCGGATCGCTGCCGACCCCCTGCCGCTTCGGACGCTTCGTCCTCGATCCAGCCGAGCGTCTGCTCCTGGCCGATGGCCAGCCGGTGACGCTCGGTGCGCGCGCCTTCGATGTCCTCGTCGCGCTGGTGGGCGAAGCCGGCCGGCTGGTGTCGAAGCGCGAGCTCCTCGATCGCGTGTGGTCGGGGCTCGTCGTCGAGGAGAACAACCTGCAGGTGCAGGTGTCGGCGCTGCGCAAGCTGCTCGGTCCCGCCGCCCTCGCGACGATTCCGGGGCGTGGCTACCGGTTCGAGTTGCCGGTGGAATCCGCCGCCAAGGCGCCGGCGCCGCCGGCGGCCCCGGCGGTTGTCGCGGCCACTTCGGTGCCCGGGCTCCTCACCCCGGCGATTCCCGGAGCCGCGGCGGCCGATCGCGAGGGGTCGGACGCGGCGCAGACGAGCCCGGTCCCGACCAACGTCCCGGTGCGGCAGTCGACGCTCTACGGTCGAACACAGGATCTCGAGGCGCTCGGCGCATTGCTCGCGGCCCACCCCGTGGTCACCATCACCGGACCGGGTGGCATGGGCAAGACGCGACTCGCACTCGCCGTCGTCGCACGGCTCGCGGCGGGCGGGGCGCAGGACTATCCCGACGGCGTGTGGTGGGTGGAGCTCGCCTCGCTCAGCGATGGCGACCTCGTCCCTGCCACGATCGCGCGCGTGCTCGGCGTGCACGTCGGACAGGAGCGCTCGCTCGTCGAGGCGCTGGTCGCGGTGCTCGCCTTGCAACGGATCCTGCTCGTCATCGACAACTGCGAGCACCTGACCGAGGCCGTCGCCGCGCTCGTCGATCGCCTGCGCACATCCGCGCCGGGTGTGCGGATCCTCGTCACCAGCCAGGAGACGCTCAAGGTCCCCGACGAGCGCGTCCATCGCCTGGGCGCACTCGCGCTCCCCGCGGTGGCGGCGAGCGATGAAGCGAAACGGTCCGGCGCCGTGGAACTCTTCGCGGCGCGCGCGGAGGCTGTCGATTCGCACTTCGCGCTGACCCCGGCAAACCTGCAGCAGGTGGTGGAGATCTGTCGCCGCCTCGACGGTATCCCGCTCGCCATCGAACTCGCGGCGGCGCGTATCCCCTTGCTCGGCGTGGAAGGCTTGCGGACCAGGCTCGACCACCGCTTCGCGGTGTTGACCGCCGGTGCGCGCGTCGTGCTGCGGCGCCACCAGACGCTACGCGCCACCTTGGAGTGGAGCCACAGCCTGCTCACCGCCGAGGAGCAGCGCGTGTTCCGGCGGCTCGGCGTCTTCGCCGGCAGCTTCACGCTGGAGGCCGCGCAACACGTGGTGCGCGACGACGGCATCGACGGCTGGGCGGCGCTCGACCATCTGGGTGCGCTCGTCGACAAGTCGCTCGTTCTCGCCGAAGGCGATCCGATTCCACGCTACCGCCTGCTCGAGACGACGCGTGCTTACGCGCTCGAGCGGCTGGGCGAGGCGGAGGAGACGCCGGTCATGCTGCGCCGGCACGCGGAGGCGCTCCGCGAAGGGCTCACGGCGATCGCCCGCGAGACGGCGACGGACAGCGGTTGGCGTAGCGCGTACGCCCACGCGGCACCGGAGCTCGACAATCTGCGTGCGGCACTCGCCTGGGCGGCGCAGGCCGACGGCTGCCGCGAGCTCGCGATCGGGCTCGTTGCGGACTCGCTGCCGGTGTGGTCCGCGACCTTCCAGATGCAGGAGGGCTTCACGCGTGGCGCAAGCGTGGCGACTCAGCTGCACGACGAACTCCCAACGTCGCTCGTCGCGCGGTTCTGGGCGACGCTCGCGAGCCTTGGGCTTTATTCCGTGCGGCGCGACGCCTATGACGCCGCCGCGCGGTCGGTCGTGCTCTATCGCACGCTCGACGAGCCGAAGAAGCTCTACAGCGCACTCCTGCACGCGGCGGTGCTCGGCTATCGTTTCGCCACGGCCGAGGAGGTCGGACACTACATCGCCGAGGCCGAGGCACTGCTTCGCCCGGAGTGGCCCCCGATGGGGCGGGCGCGTCTCGAATTCGCCCGCTCGCGCTGGTTCGACCTGCAGGGCCGCTACGAAGAATCGCTCGCCGCCGCGCAGCGACAGGCGGACGTCTGTCTTGCCAGCGGCAACGAGGACGGCAGCCACTACGCGATGTCGAACGCGGTGGGCGCGCTCAACCGGCTCGGCCGGTATCAGGACGCGCTCGCGCAGGCGCGGACATCGATCGCCCGTCTCGAGGTGCTGGGCGGAGCCTCCGGTGCCGGGCACCTGTGGATGGGCGCGATGGTTGCCGAGCTGCTGCTCGGCGACCTCGATGCGGCGCGGGCCTCGGGACGCGCCGCGTATGCGCTCCTGCTGCGCGAAGGCGACGAGTTGCGCACGCTGCGGCCGCTCGCGCTCCTCCTGCTGCGTAGCGGCCGGCCCGTCGATGCCGCGCGACTCGTGGGGTACGCCGACGCGTTGGAGCGGCGCGCGGGCATCGGACGCACCCATGGAAATTCGACCGTCTGGAAGCTGCTGCATGCCGAACTTGCCGCCGTTCTCGATGGCGATGAGATCGCACGGCTCGCTGCGGAAGGTGCCGCGCTGGGCGAGGCGGACGCCATGCGGCTCGCGCTGGAGGCGACGTAAGACGCAAAGTCGCCTGCTGTCCAGGCCCGCTTGCTGTCGCGCACCGCGGCGCGTGCGCCGGGCGCAGGTATCATTTCGCACCTGTTCAAGTCCCTCGCCACCGTGGCCATCCCCGTCAATGCAATCGTGCTCGCTGCCGGCCAGGGCAAGCGCATGCGCTCGACGCTGCCGAAAGTGCTGCATCCGCTCGCCGGGCAGCCGCTGGTCGCGCACGTGCTGGCCGCCGTACGCGCGCTCGCGCCACGCACCATCGCCGTCGTGGTGGGGGCGGGCGCCGATAACGTGCGCGACGCCCTCGCGGGCGACGACCTCGTCTTCGCGGTGCAGGATCCGCCGCGCGGCACCGGGGACGCCGCGCGCGTCGGCCTCGACGCGCTGCCGTCCGACGGCGTGACGCTCGTCACCATCGGCGACATTCCACTCGTCCCCGCCGACGCGCTGTCGCGCGTGGCCGCGGCGGCGGCCCAGGGGCAACTCGCGGTGCTCACCGCGCGCGTGAGCGACCCTTCAGGACTTGGCCGGATCGTTCGCGACAATACCGGCTGCGTGCGCGCGATCGTGGAGGAGCGCGACGCGACCGACGTCGAGCGGCGCATCGACGAGATCAATACCGGCGTGATGGCCGCCCCCACCGCACTGCTGCGCCAGTGGGTGAGCCGGTTGCGTCCCGACAACGCGCAGGGCGAGTACTACCTGACCGACGTCGTGGCGCTGGCCGGCGCCGACGGCGTACCCGTGGTCGCCGAGCTCGCGCACGACGAGCGCGACGTGGCCGGCATCAACGACCGCGCGCAACTCGCCGCCGTCGAGCGCATCGTGCAGCAGCGCCGCGCGCAGGCGCTGATGCGGGACGGCGTGATGCTCGCCGATCCAGCGCGTTTCGACGTGCGCGGGAGTCTCACCTGCGGGACGGATGTGACGATCGACGTCGGCTGCGTGTTCGAGGGCGACGTGACGCTCGCCGACGGCGTGACGATCGGCCCGTACTGCGTGCTGCGCGATGTGGCGGTCGGTGCCGGCACCGTGGTCGAGGCGTACTCGCACCTCGTCGGTGCGCAGGTCGGCGCCGGCTGCCGCGTCGGGCCGTATGCACGCCTGCGCCCGGGTGCTTTGCTCGCCGACGACGTGCACATCGGCAACTTCGTCGAGGTGAAGGCGAGTACGCTCGGTCGGGGCAGCAAGGCCAATCATCTCGCCTACGTCGGCGACACCACGATGGGTGCGGGCGTGAACGTCGGTGCGGGTTCGATCACCGCCAACTATGACGGCGCTGCCAAGCATCGAACGACGATCGGCGACGGTGCGAGCATCGGCAGCAATTGCGTTCTCGTGGCGCCGGTGGTGGTCGGTCCCGGCGCGACGATCGGCGCCGGCAGCGTCATCGCTCAGGAGGCGCCGGCCGGCAAGCTCACCGTCGCCCGGTCCCGGCAGACCACGATCGAAGGCTGGCAGCGTCCGGCCAGGAAGACATCGGAAGGAAGCTAGCGATGTGCGGCATCGTCGGCGCGGCCTCCGCGCGCAACGTGGTTCCCATCCTCATCGAGAGCATCGGTCGCCTCGAGTATCGCGGTTACGATTCGACCGGGCTCGCAGTGCTCAATGGTGCGCAGGGCACGACGCTCGAGCGCCTGGTCTCCACGGCGCGCGTGGCCGACCTCGCGGTGCAGGCGGAAGAGCGCCGCCTCACCGGCACCACGGGCATCTCGCATACGCGCTGGGCGACGCACGGTGCGCCGTCCGCGGTCAACGCGCACCCGCACCTCTCCGGGGGCGAGATCGCGGTCGTCCACAACGGCATCATCGAGAACTACGAGGCATTGCGCGCGCGGCTGCAGGCGGCGGGGTACGTCTTCTGCACGCAGACCGACACCGAGACCATCGCGCACCTCGTGCACTGGCACTGGCACGGCGCGGCGCAGCAGGACCTCCTGCGCGCCGTGCAGCTTGCGGTCGCCGAGTTCTCCGGTGCGTACGCGATTGCCGTGATCTCCTCGCGCGAGCCCGGGCGCGTGATCGGTGCGCGCCAGGGGAGTCCGCTCGTCGTCGGCATCGGCGCCGACGACCACTTCCTCGCCTCCGATGCGACGGCGCTCATGTCGGTGACGCGACAGGTGGTCTATCTCGAGGAAGGCGATGTCGCCGACGTCCGCCGCGAGGGCTACGCGATCTACGATGCACAAGGCGCGGGCGTGCAGCGACCGACGGTGACGGTCGCCGGATCGGCCGCCGCGGTCGAACTCGGGCCGTACCGCCACTTCATGCAAAAGGAGATTTTCGAGCAGCCGCGCGCCGTCGCCGATACGCTCGAAGGCATCGCGCGCATCCAGCCCGCGCTCTTCGGCATCGCCGCCGAGGACGTGCTGCCGGCGATCGATTCGGTGCTGATGCTCGCCTGCGGGACGAGCTACTACTCGTCGCTCGTTGCGCGCGAGTGGATCGAGACGCTGGCCGGCATTCCCTGCACGGTCGAGATCGCGAGCGAGTACCGCTACCGCGTGAGCGTGCCGAACCGGCGCACGCTCGTCGTCGTCGTCTCGCAGTCGGGCGAGACCGCCGACACGCTCGCCGCACTGAAGCACGCGAAGGCGCTCGGCCACGAGCACACGCTCGCGATCTGCAACGTCGCCACCAGCACGATGGTGCGCGAGACCAAGCTCGGCTTCCTCACCCGCGCCGGAACCGAGATCGGCGTCGCGTCGACCAAGGCATTCACCACGCAGCTCGTCGCACACTTCCTCCTGGCGCTCACCATCGCCAAGCTGCGCGGACGGCTCGACGAGGCCGCCGAGGCGAAATGGCTGCGCGGACTGCGGCACCTGCCGGCGGCGATCCAGGGCGCGCTCGCCCTCGAACCACACCTGATCGGCTGGGCGCAGGCGTTCGCGCGCAAGCAGAACGTGCTCTTCCTCGGCCGCGGAATCCACTACCCCATCGCGCTCGAAGGCGCGCTGAAGCTGAAGGAGATCAGCTACATCCACGCCGAGGCCTATCCCGCCGGCGAGTTGAAGCATGGCCCGTTGGCACTCGTCGACGCGGAAATGCCCGTCGTCGCGATCGCTCCCAACGACGCGCTCCTCGAGAAGCTCAAGAGCAACCTGCAGGAAGTGCGCGCGCGTGGTGGCGAGCTCTACGTCGTCGCCGACCTCGACAGTGGCCTCGCCACCGGCGAGGGATTGCACGTCATCCGCGTCGCCGAGCACGCCGGCTTCCTGTCGCCCGTCGTGCACGTCGTCCCGCTGCAGCTATTGGCGTATCACACGGCCGTGCTTCGCGGGACGGACGTGGACAAGCCGAGGAATCTCGCGAAGAGCGTGACGGTGGAGTAGGGAGTACTGGCGAGGCGGCTTCGGTATTTTTCCACAATAAATAGCGGAATCTCCCAATAGATAGCGGAACGGATTTCTGACGCTTCCCAATAAAAAGCGGAAAAGTCTGGCGAATCAGCGGCGTGCAACGCGCCTGTGGGGTTCCGGTTTGCGCGGTCCGATTTAACTGCAGACTTCCGTTGGCCGGCAGACATGAAAACGGTGGTGCCGGGTGGTTTGCCGTCCGTTACTCACAAACGGCTCCCGTGGTTGGCCAACGGGAACCCTCGAATTTCCGAGATCGCTACCGTTATGCCCAAACGGGCCCGTGTTGGACAAACGGGAGCCGACGCTAAGTGGGCCGCGACTACTTGGCGGCAATGCAGCGACCTCCTACGTGGCGCCTCGCTCGTCCAGGTCAGCGACTGCCTTCCAGCCAACCCTTGAGCCGCGCCCACCAGCCACGCCGACGCTTTTCGAAATGCGCATCGCGCCGCATCTCTTCAGCTTGCCGGCCCTCCAACACTTCCGCGTCGGTCCAGGCGGGCTGCCAGATGACGCGCCCGTTTCTGATGTAATAGTGTGAACGACACGGCTTCTGCCAGTTGCCAATAGACGGATACAGGGTGGGTCCAGCGCGGCCCCTACTGAGACGCCACCCCAGTTCCCCCAATTGCGTACGGACCTTCTCCCCACAGCCGCAAGGGCACAGGTGCGCGGCCGTGCGGTATTTCTCCGACGCATAGAGAACGCCCGGTTCTAGCTGCGCCGGCATGAATTCGACAGCTTCGAGCCGGATGCTTTCAACCTTCATCGTCAAGCAGAGAGAGATTGTCGAGCGTTAGCAGGAGGTCGGTCGATGAAGCGGGCCCCGAATAAAATCCGCGAATCTGTTTGAACCGGGCCACCGCCAAGGCTGCATTCAATGCATTGAGTTCTGCGATCTGAATGTTGGTCTTGTACACGTCTTCTGCTGGGTCGTGCTCTGGAGCGTAGCCGCTTGCACGGACGGCTGATCCGGCGTCTTGCGGGAAGTAGGTAGTCCGCACCGTTCCGCTGATGGACTCGCCCCGGCGCTTGAGGCCCAGCCCGACATCGATGAACGGGATCGCCATCCCCAGCAACAGATCGAATATGTGTTTGCGTGCACTGCCTTTGTCGACGCACACAAACGCAAACGTCACGCCTTGCAGCGCCTCTGTCGCCGTTTCGTCGATGAACAGGGGTCTGATCGTGAGCCCGTGACGAAAATCCTCGTAGCGCTTCTGATAGACATCGGCTTTTGCCCGTCCCAACTCTGCGCCCTCCGCCACATCCAATGCTCCGGGAGAGCGGAAGGCATTGTGGACAAAGAAGTTGTCAGGATCGAATCCACGAATCTCTCGAACAGGAGTCTTCACCATGAAGTCGAGCACGTAGGCCCCGGTGCCGCCCAATCCGATGATCGCGATCACGTCGGTTTCAAACACCTTGCCGAGGTCTGCGATCTCCGCGCGACTCGTCAACGTGTCGCGCAGTTTGAAGACGGAGTTTGGAGGTTCCTCCTCGTAGTCGTTAAACGTGTACGGGTCGACGTTGAACCGCTGCATGGCGGGACCCGAGATCATCGTCACGTAGCTCTCGATCTTCTCGAAGTGATCAACGTACGCGCGCGGCTGCCCGTCTTCCTTGAGCTTGTGTGAAAAACGCTGGCGGACGACCACATCAGCACAGCGCTTGCTCAGGGCAAGCTGAGCATCACCCCCACCAAGCCCAGCGACGACTTGCCCATCAAGACCGTAGGGACGCGGACCCGCCCAGAAGACCTGATGATCTTCCGGGCGGACGGTAACCGTGTCCACGTCGACGAACTTCGCCACGATGGCGCCGCGCTGCAACTGTCCCGTCGAATCGAGATACGGTACGTCTCGTACGACGAGATAGTTGCTGTCGAGGGCCAGCGCGTACCCCTTTTCGAGGAGCCGCTGCAGGTCCGGATTACGACTCGCCAGTGTCTTTAACAAAGAACACCATCCCTTCCTTGACCTTGACCGAGCCGCCGCGCGACAGCTTGCCTTCCTTCTCCCCGTGCCCGCGCTCCCAGGTGACGGAGTAGACGCGGTCGGGATGCTGCGGGTACTGCGGGTCCTCCAGCGTGACGACCTCGGCGTACGTGATTTCGTCTTTCGGCCACTGGTGCGGGGTACCCTCGACGATGATGGTGACCAATTTTTTCGGGTGATCCGTCATGGCAAATCTCCAAGTCTGTCGGAGCCGGACCGGCCGGCCACGGAAAAGAGATTACCAAATCGGTAAATATTATGCAAGAACCACACTCATCTTGTAAACCTGATGGGTAAAGAGTAGCATCGCGACCGTGTATGCCCCTATACCTGCGATTCGCATCGGCTGAACTGCGTGCTGTCTGCGAACGCAGTACTACGGCTGAACACCTCCTCGGGAAAGTGGCAGCGCGCAAGCTACGCGCGCGGCTTTCCGACATCCGAGCAGCCTCCGACATTCGGCAGGTTGTCTTGGGCCGCCCAGCGTTCTCTGAACGAGGGCGCGTTACCTACTTCCTGTCCACCGTTCACCACTTGGTTGTCGCGGCAGCGGTCACACCGATCCCGCGCCGAGCAGACAAGCACGTCGATTGGGCGCGCGTGAACATCGTTGAAGTAGTCGAACTTTCCTGACTGCCCATGCCTTCACATCATTTGCCCGACGACCTGAGCCCCGATTGGGTCTCGCCTCCGGGAGAGACCATTGCTGACCTTCTTGAGGAACGCGGCTGGAACCAGACCTCGTTTGCAGAGAGGATGGAGTACACCGAGAAACACATCAGCCTTCTTATCAATGGAAAGGCTCCGCTGACAGAGGAGACCGCTTTCAAGCTAGAGAAAGTCACCAGTGTCGCTGCGGGCTTCTGGTTGACGCGCGAGGCGCACTTTAGGGAAGCTATCGGCCGCGTCGAAGAAGAGAAGACGCTTGCAAGCGAAAGCGCTTGGCTGAAGGAACTGCCGATCCGGCACATGCTCGACCACCAGTGGATTCGTCGCCGCGCCGACGCCGGTGCTCAGGTGGCCGAGTGCCTGCGTTTCTTTGGGGTGGCCTCACCCAACGCTTGGCGAGCGAGTTACAAAGAGCCGGTGGCAGCATTTCGAGCGTCCAAGAGCTTTTCCATCGACCCAGCCGCGACCGCCACATGGCTGCGGCAAGGGGAACGGGAAGCCGATGGCATCAATACGCAGCCCTTTGACAAGGCCGCATTCAAATCGGCACTAACGCTTGTAAGGGCGTTGGCAAGCGAACCCAATCCCCAAGTTTTCGTTCCCAAGCTAACCGAGTCGTGCGCAGCGGTCGGCGTGGCGGTGGTTTTTGCGGCTGCCCCAAAGGGCTGTCCAGTGAGTGGTGCCACCAAGTGGCTTTCTCCCACCAAAGCGTTGCTCATGCTGAGTCTTCGTCACAAGACTAATGACCACCTGTGGTTTTCGTTTTTCCACGAGTGCGGGCATCTGATCCTGCACGGGAAGCGCATGCTATTCATCGACGGCGAAGGCGCGCTCAATGACGAACAGGAAGAGGAAGCCAACCGGTTTGCGCGAGACGTTCTGATTCCCCCGAGCTACGGCGCGGTCCTTAGTGCTCTTCCCAAGACCGAAGGCGATGTCGTTCGCTTTGCCCGCTCAGTGGGTATAGCGCCCGGTATTGTCGTAGGCAGAATGCAGAGGGAAGGTCTGCTTGACTGGAGTCGGCTAAACCACCTCAAGGAGAAGTACACGTTAAGCATTGCCGCGTCCGTTCAGCCCTAATTCCTGATCGGTCACCGCGTGCAGCCGATGCGCGGTCTCAATTTCACCACTGTCCTGAGAGGAGTGATGACGATGCCTAAGACACCCAAGAATCATGGAAAAGATTGGTCGCCGAGTGACATGCAGCAACTCAAGCGCGAGGTAAAGCAAAACACGCCGACGCGCGTGCTCGCGCTGCACCTTGGTCGGACCCCCGCCGCCGTGCAGCAGAAGGCGTCTGCCGAAGGCGTCTCACTCAAGCCGACGAATCAGAGCCCGTACGGCACGAAGAAGAAATAGTCCGCCCCGATGCCGCGACGAACTAGGGAGGTTCATGAGCGCGCAATGGAAGTATCAACCCATCTTGAAATGGAAACAGGGCGAGCGCATCGCCCTGCGTGAACTGACGGCGACGCAGTGGCAGGACCTCCTGCCGGTGCTGGAGCTGCCGGCCGTAGTCGCGGTCCCGGATGCGGCTGGCCTCAAGGCTGAGTTACCGAGCTATTGCGATGGCGTCGCCAAGCATTTCATCGCGACGTTCCCCGACGATCATGCGATTGGCATTGATACCCGGTTCGTTTCGACCGGGTATTCGCGCCAGCTTCGACTGGCGAGTGTCGTCACCAAAGCGCTGGCCAAAAAATCCGGCCGATTTCTGTTACCGGTGATCAGTGAGAGCATGGTCACCGCCAATCCGACGGACCTGCACCTGCTTGGCGAGTTCCCCGAGCTGATCTTGCGCGTGCAGACGCCAATGGTCGATGCTACGCAGGTCGCCGCTCTGGTCGATGCCGTGGTGGCAGCCGGGGTCAAGCGCAAGAAACTGCACCTGCTAGTCGATCAGTATTCTATGGTGAACGAAGACCCCAAGGCGGGCTTCGCCGCCGTCAAGCCCTACCTTGACGCAGCACTTGCGTGCGGCTGCGCAAGCACCACCATAGCGGGCGGTTCCTTCCCAGTGAACCTGATGGGAATGAAGTCGGGTGTGACCGATCTGCCGCGAGTGGAATGGACCATCTGGAAGCTACTTCAAGCCAGCGGCAACTACGCGACCGTTCGCTACAGTGACTACGCGGTCACGAATCCGGCGCCGTTGCCAGAACTGGACCCGAAGCAGGTCAACCCGTCGGTGCAGATTCGCTACGCAGCATCGACCTTCTGGCGGCTGTTCAAGGCCGGCGGGTTCAAGAACGGCCGACCCAACCAGTATCACGTGCTGTGTCAGTTGCTGCTAGGCGATGCGGTCTACAGCGGAGCAACTTTCAGCTTTGGCGACGCGAACTACGACAAAGCGGCCAATGGGCCAGCCGGCAAGAACAATGGCAATCCTAGTAGCTGGCGACGCGACGCCACCAGTCATCACCTGGTGCTGACGGCGGCGGCGCTATGAGCGGGTCGCGCGTATAGGCAGTGAATGACCTGCGTTCGCAACTCAGCAAGAGAGAAAGCCGCGACTAGGCGGTCGTAGAGTTGCGCGCGCGTTGCTGCACGTGGAGGCGAGAGTTCTGCTTGCTGCAAGACGGACACGGCCTCGTCTCGCCATAGCAGCATAGCGAGACTGTGCGCATCCTGAACAGGATTGTTCTGCGCCGCTCGTACCACGCGCAGCGAGATGACGGCGTGTTCGTCGCGCTCAGCGACCACGAGGCCCCACCAGCGCGGCATCAAGGCACGCGCCGCTTCCTCGAACATGGTACCGGTGACCAGCGTGATCTCATCAAACACGCGGTTGTAGGCGTGCATCTGGTCGGCGAGCCGTTTGAAATTGTCGAGGTCGCTCTTCAACTCGAACCCTTCGAGTTGTCGCGCCACGATTGCAAGGTCGATTCGTGCGGCACCGCGTTCGAGTGAGAACTCCTCCCAAAGACGCGCGGCCGGAGTGGAAGTGCGACCGGTCAACTCGCGGCGAAGCGCGTCGCGCAGATCGAACTCGGTAATCGGTTGAGGGCGTCGCGCGGGCATGGCTTGCTGGCTTGGGTTATGCATTATATTATGCGCTTATGCCAAGAATAGCAAGGCCCATCTCAGACGAGGCTGAACGCCTGAGGACCGCGTTGGCCCGTCACATCGAACGCCGTGGCCAATCGGTTAATGCCTTTGCAAAGGAGCTGGGTATGTCGCAGTCCACGCTCTGCCGCTTCTTGCAGGGCCGCACTAAATCGGTGTCGCCGCGATTGCGTATGCTGGTCCATTCGCTGCATAACTTCTCGATTCCGCGCATAGGTCCGGGCGGCAAAACCGACGATAATGCACGACTCGCGGCGGCCGCCGCGCGCGCGAGCGCGCGCAACCCGAAGCTCGCGGGCCTGCTTGCCACGCTGATCGACGCTATCGTCGAAGCGTATGGCAGCGACGTAACGAATACACGGTGATCGAACTCAACTTGGCTGACGCGCACACGCTGTATCAGACCGTTCGACCTCTTGGGCTTACCAAAGCCCAAGTGCGCGGACTGCTGCCCTCGTGGTGGGCTCCGGAGTTGGAGTCCGATCCAAATGGGGTCGCCGAACTAGGACTCCATTTGAGCCGGCGACTCAGCCTCGATCTTCCGGCGCTGATGGGCGGACGCCTCGTACCGAAGGGCGCCGTCGCACAAGTCGCCTACAAGCATCGTTCGGGTGTGGACCCCGAGAAGTTCGCCGCGGCGAGCTTCATCGCTTCCTCGCTGGCGCAAGCGATATTGGATGCGTTCCCTGTTCCGGTGCGCGAGCTGCCCGCTGATCCGCAGTCCCTGCGCGCGGCGGCGCAGGCGGCGGCCCATGAAGCTGTCGTCGGATTTGATGCGCTGTTGGCGCTCTGCTGGGCGAGCGGCATTCCGGTCATTCCGCTGCCCCACCTGCCGGTCGGTGTTCGGAAAATGGATGGCGCTGCCCTTCGGGTGGGCAATCGCTCGGTCATTGTCATCGCCAAACGGCAATCGTCTCGCGCGTGGCTGAGCTTCATTCTGGCCCACGAGATAGGGCACCTCGCACTGGGACACATTGCGGCCGGATCGACCATCATCGATGTGGCGCTGCAGGACGCGGCAACTTATGCGACCGAGTCCGCCTCGGATGCCGAGGAACGTGACGCGGATCAATTTGCGCTCGCGACGCTGGGCGGACCGCAAGTCGAAGCGGCCATCGCACGGTGGTCGCCGCGCGACTCGGCGCCGGCGCTCGCGGTGGCGGCACGCAAGCTCGGGCAAGCTCTAAACGTCGAACCGGGTCACCTCGTGTTGCGTCACGCCTTTGAATCGAAGCAGTGGGCAGAGTCCGCCAATGCACTGCGATTCCTCTCCGAGGATTTGAACGCGGAAGCGACGTTGATCGCACAGTTGCGCGCTCACGTTGACCTGGAGCTGCTGGCTGAGGATTTGCAAGAGCTGATCGCGAACGTCACGGGTTTGGCCCGACCTCCCGCCTAGGACTACACCCATGCGGCTGGTGGTCGACGTGGACGCGGTGGCCAAGCTTGCACATTGGCAACTACTGCAAGACCTGCCGAGCCTCGCCGCAGCACCGTGGGCGCAGATTGGCACGCTGCCGTCGCTTCAATTTCGGGCGCGCAAGGCCGTGTCCACGCCCGATGGCAAATTGTTTCGCAACGCCGCGGCCGCCCAATCAACGATGGACGTGCTGCCGCTAATGCGCACTCTCCCGTCTGCCGATGACGCGCACCTGGCGCCGTTCCAAGGTGTGGCGGACATCGATGCCGGCGAAGCGGTGCTGTTGGCGATTTTGATGACGCATTCAGGCGAGCACCTGCTGACCGGCGACAAGCGGGCGCTACGCGGACTGAGTCGGCTCCCGCTCGCGCTTCGGTCGCACTTTGCGGGGCGCATCATGGTGATCGAGGAGGTGGTCCTCAGCGCCTTGGAGATGCACGGAATTGAGTGGTTGCGCGAGCGCATTTGTCCGCAACGTGAGGTCGATCTTGCTATCTCCATCGCGCTAGGCAGTCGCTGCGATGCGCCTCTCGCAGCGGTACAGGAGGGGCTCGGATCATACGTCAACGAAATGCGGGGCCTGTGTGACCCCTCTCTGTTACGGGTTAAGGCGTAGAAGAAACTGTCGGGAGCAACCTCTCGCTGACGAGTGCTCTTACCGCTGTTGACGTGAGCTGATGCCAATGCTTACAGCACTCGCCACCGGGACGGCGCTAGAGTTTTGCGTTCCCCAAGAGAGCAAATAGAGGATCAATGGCGTACTCGATTGAGCTGACCGATGCGGGGCGACGCTTCTATGCAGACAATGATCGCGACGTAGAAAAGGCGGTCATCTACCTCATCGAACGTATAGGCGCCGACAACTGGCGACGCCGGCGGCAAGCCGTGCATGATCGATTCTTCGAGAAGCTTAAAACGCCTCCCACGCGAGCTGAAGGGGTCAGCGTTCGAGACCGTGATGATGAGATCGGCTGGTACCTTTTCCTTGGCGAGACCCTCATCGCCGACCCGCCCGCCGTCGAGTCTGATCAGGTCCATCGGATATGGCCGTACCTGGCGGCATTCGGCCGCAAGCTCGACGCCATCCTAGCGATCAAGAACGTCGATGAGCGCATTGCACGGCTCGTCCGGGAAGTGAAGGACCAAGACCCGGACCAGGCGTTGTTCGAGTTGTTCGTGGGCGCGGCGTACGTCGAAGATGGCTGGTCGGTGGACGCGATCCCCGAGAGCGACACGAAGACGCCCGACTTCGAGATCAAACGAGGATTAGTGCGTTATGAAGTCGAGTGCAAGCGTCTGACACGCCGAGGCGAGTACACCGAACGTGAGCGCGACGCGTGGCTGCGGCAATGGCAGCCGGCCGCCCAATGGCTCGCCGACAACAGGCTGTCTTTCTTCTTCACGATTCTGATCCACGTTGAACTGACGGCCCTCCCCGACAATTACATCTTCGATGCCTTGCGGGCGCAGTACGAAGGGCCGGGTAAGGGATTCCGCTCGCTCGCCTCTGCCGAACTCACCATTGATGCCGACACAACCGAATACCCGCGCATCGCGAAGGCCCTCAGTGCCTCGAACACCAAATGCCAGAGCAGCGCAGAGCGCACGTTGATCACCGGTCGCTATGAGCCGGATTTCGGGCTCACATCGATCACGGGCGGCAATCGCGTCACGATTGGGCCTCCAACCGTCGCGGGCAACGTCTACTGGGATTCGATTACGTATGCCAGTGGCGCCTACTGGCGAACCGACGCGCCCGCGGCCATCGATGCCAAGGCTCGCGACATCGTCAAGCGGCTGGCCGAAGCGACTGCTCAGTTTTCCGGTCGGCGCGCAGGAATCGTTCACTTGGGGATCGAGGCTGGAGAAGGAGATGACGTGGAACTGATCCGCACCGACAAGGTGATGGCCACGGTGCGACGATTCGACCCGCGCGGCAAACCGCTGGAGTGGGTGTTCGTGCACTGCTTCAAAGGCGCAAGCCTTCCCGATGGCACGTGGACGCTGGATGAAACTTGGCAGTGGCATGGACCGGGCCCAGCGCTCTTTAAACCTCTGCGTGTCGAATACCTCGTATGCCCCCCCGGCACTCCGTCGGTTGAGCGCTTCGCCGACTCCAAGGGTACGACTCGAGGCGGGGACTTACAGGTCGAGGTGACAGCGCGATCCTCGCAGAGGGAACATCGGGAAGCGCGTGGAACTCGTCCACCGCGCCGGGCGCAGCGAGACGAGCAGGAATGGTGATGCGCACGGACCGTCCAGCGCCTTGTGATCGACCGAGCGCCCGGTAGCGTCAACCCCTGTCGGCTCAGCCGAGACCTCGCTTCGCGACGACAGGACCGGGTGGTGTTCGCGGCCCTCTCATGCGTCCGGGGCGGTCCCCGGAGGGTCTGGCCTTTCGGCCTATCCGCCCCAGCGCGCCCGCGCAGCGTGCACCTTGAGCGCCCTCAGCACCGCCGGCCCGAGAACGGGGCCGTACTTCTCGACGTACGCCTGCAGTTGCGACTTGCTCCACTTTCCCATGCCCAACTCCTTGCGAAACGGGGCGTCGGCGACACCCACCTCCCTCTATACCGGCGAGCGCCGAAAAATCGAAAGCTGACGCGGTCGAGCCGACCAACGGCGCCGACCGACTGCAGCGACATGCGAGTGGCCGGACGTTGTTTTCGCCACGTGTCGGCCGTGAGCTGAGGACTTTCCCGTTGGTCCTTAACGGATAGCTCATACCGTTCGTCGGTCGATGCTCGTTTCGCAGTGCATGCCGTTCTTTCTTGCTACCTTCCGCAGCGCGATGTTCGGTGAGGAGCATCGCAATGTTGGTTCAGGGCGTCGGGTGAGAAGGGGGCGTTCCGCAGTTCCATTCGGAAGGCATTGTGAGCGCCCAAGCCATGCGCGCGCACATCCGCGTTATGTTCGTCCGTGCAGCTTTTCCTAGGCAACGCTTTCTACCTTGGAGATGACCATGAACAATGAAGTGACTGAGATGCAAACCAGCGATTCGACCGCCACATTCAGTTCTGGAGCCAAAGTGGGTTCGGACGAAGACTGGAAACAACGAGCGATATGGTTGCAGTACGAACTACGCAAACGCGGCTACACGCAAGCGGCATTCGCAAAGCTGATCGGGGTATCGCATTCGACCGTGAATAACGTGCTGCATGGTCGAGCAACGTCCCATCCAGTGGCTGAAAAGGTTGCGGAATTGCTCGGCAAACCGATGCAAGAGTTGTTTCCCGACCGCTACATTTATCGGCCCCGGAAGCGGTAGCACGACTCATATGAAGGCACGTCCCGTGCTTGATGGCGCTCGACATGCTGCGAGCGTGACTCGTACATTCCACCAGCCCGCGTCTTCTGTCCGAAGCCGGGCTTCTTCCTTGCACCCTTCATCTCACGCTACCTGCGCTTGGTGGACTTCCCTGTCTTTCGTCGTTGACCCTTGGTGAGAACGTCGCCGATCTTTTCACCTTTGCGCAATTTCCGCGGGTTCCAGTTGATCGAGTCCTCGGAAGGGGCATCGTTAGCGGGCTTCGGCGTGAGAATGTCGCCGATCTTTTCACCTTTGCGCAATTTCCGCGGGTTCCAGTTGATCGAGTCCTCGGAAGGAGCATCGTTGGCGGGCTTCGGCGTGAGTTTGAGCGTTTGCAAAATGCTGGGCGGGCGCTTCGACTCGTAGAGGGCCAGCAGCTCCCTCGCCAGCAGAGCGGGGCGCTGCCCGGTTGGCACATGCAACGCGCGGTTGTACAGCGTGATAGCGATGGCTTGGCTATCGCTGCTGGCGCTCAATCCGCGCAGGAAGCCTTGCGCCTCCAGCGCATCTGCTGCCAACGCGGGGTTGTCGATCCGCGCATCGGGCAAGAATTGCCTTAGCAGCGCGCTCGCGAGCGGATGATTGCCCGGCGCCGCCAACTGGACGAGCTCCACTTGCAAGGAGAGGCTCATGAGCAGGTCCTGATCGATGGGCGTGCCGAATCGCTCTCCCTTCCCAACGAGCAGCCAGTCGATGTTTAGCTCCAGCGCCTCTCTTATGGCGATCAGGAATTGGGCGCCGGGCAACTTGAGACCGCGCAGGGTGTCGCTCACGAAACCGGTCGATGCGCGCACCCGTGTGGACAGCTCCGCCTGGCTGACGCGCAAATCCGCCATCGCGTCCCTGAGCCGGGACGCGAAGGCGGCAGTTACTTCGTCTGAATAGCGGCGTATTGACATTGCTCTCTCGTGAGAGTATAGTTAGCCCCAACCGTGAGTATTCGTTTGTCTATCACGAGTGGAGATTTGTTCGGCAAACCGAACAACGGCGGCAGCAGTGCAAGGGTACGAGTTGATCTATGAACTTCGCAAGCGTGGCTATACACAAGCCGCGCTGGCCGAAGCATTGGGGCTCGCTCACGCGACGGTGAACAACGTCCTGCATGGACGCGCCACGTCGCATCGCGTCGCGAGCATGGTGGCCGAGATCGTAGGCCGACGGATGGAAGATTTGTGGCCCGGTCGTTATGAATACCGGGCCCGTCGCCGTAAGGCGCTCTGAAGGAGGTACTAGCGCGTAACCAACTGCATCAACGCAAAAAGCCAATCCGGACGGATTGGCTTTTCTCGGCTCCGAAGAGCGGATACATACGACCTAGACAAGCGTGAGTATCCAGCCTAATTCGCGCCGAGTCAAGCCCCTTTTTGTCCGGATTTTAGCGACGACCGCAAGGCCGTCGCATGTCGCAGCCGCCGTTTGCTCACTGCGGGCGGCGACTGCCGGAGCAAGAGGAGTAAGACATGAAGCGAGTGCACTGGAACGTCCTGTTCGATTACATCGCGGAGGGTCGCGGTCAAGGTCACCTTGAGCAATACCGCGCGCTCATCCGCATCACGCGTCGCAACTTTCCGCGACGCTCCAACCAAATCGTCGGCGTGCTGCCGACGCACGAGCGGCGCTTCGACTTTCTGTCTCGCGCCGAATACCTGATCGCGCTCGTATGGGCGTGGCTCGGGGCGCTCGACATTCGCGAGCAATTTCCGTTGTGGCCGTTTGCGCACGGACATCCGCTGAACCACTGGCCGCTCGCGCGCCTTCAGACAAGGCGCGCGCCCGCCCTGCTGGACATCGCGCGCGATGCGGGTATCGATCATGGGTGCTACCCCGGCACGCGCATCCCCTACATCGCGACCACCGATCTTGTGATGACGACCGGCGACCCCATGGCGCCCGCACTTCTGGCGGTTGCCTGTAAGCCCAGTTCGGAACTGAAATCCGCATCGCACGAGACGCGCATGCTGGAACGCCTGGAGCTGGAGCGCCGGTACTTCGGTGCGTTGGGCGTGACCTTTCGGGTCGCGGACGGCGGCGACCTCAATCCCGTGCTCACCGCCAATCTGCAGATGCTGGCGCCGGATAAGACCTCGCGAGCGCGCCTGGCCGAACTGCACGACAAGCAGGCAGCGGAGGAGCGGCTCAAGCGCAGACTCGAAGCGGAGAGCATCCGCGACGCCGTCTGGGCGCTTGCGTCGGACCTGCGCCTGACCATGACGCAAGCCTGGGACATATTCCACTCGCTTGCGTGGCGCGGCGAGATCGACATCGATCTCACGCGGCCGCTGCATGCGTCGCTGCCCATGACGAGCGGCGGCCGTGCACGCCGCGCTGCCCTGCGCGACACGTGGATGAAGGGA
Organism: Burkholderiales bacterium; assembly: GCA_039807685.1. GTDB lineage: Bacteria > Pseudomonadota > Gammaproteobacteria > Burkholderiales > Casimicrobiaceae > VBCG01. The sequence goes on along the minus strand of JBDHRR010000012.1, from coordinate 5,494 downwards.
GGCCGCCATGCTTAGCCTCAACACCGTGTTGCAAGCGACTTCAAAGGACAATGCGCCGTTCGCCGGCATGGTCCGCGTCATCGCGCAGAGCCGCGACACTCTCTACGTCTGGCTGATCGTCGTCGCGGACGCTGTGTGGAACTCTTACCCGGCGGGGCCGTTCCGCAGGCTTCGCTCCGAAGTCGAGGGATGGCTTACCGACCGCCGCGCCGTTGTCTACGAATGGCCCGTTCCGGGCCTGTGGCTGATGACGGACGACGACATCAAGAAGAATCTCCCCAAACGCTCCGACGGTCGCTATCCAGCGTTGGAAAAGCGTGATGCCGACTGGTCGCTGATCGAGAACCTCGTCCGGAAGCACACCACGTCATCCATTCTGGAGGATCGGCGTTGTGCGAGCTGGGTCAAGTCGATGGTGCTAGCTAAGCGCGTTGCACCGAAGCGCGTCTATAGCGCGCTTCACCGCTTCTGGGCGAGCGGTTGCCACGAGAACTGCCTATTGGCGATGTTCAGCCAACGCGGTGGCGCCGGACTCGTGCGGCACCAGAAGCACAAGCTAGGGAGGCAGAACGCGCGGGTGCGGCGCGGCGAGAAGGAGTTCGCCGGCTACCTGCTAACGCCCACCGACATCGACAAGCTGCAGTTTGGCTGGGATAACTTCAAAGTGCGGGGCATGTCGGTCAATGAAGCCTATCTCGAAACGATGGCGGTGTACTGGCGGCAGGGGGTAAAGCGCGTCGACAACGTGCCTCAGCCGGTACTGCTTGAGGCGTGGAAGCGGCCGAGCCGACGCCAGTTCGAATACTGGGGTCCAAAGGGGGAGGGCAACCGGAGCGCCTTGCGCATCGAGCTTGCGCCCAACGAGTTCGAACGCGACCATCGACCGCTGCCGGGCACGTCCCGCGACGGCATCGTGGCGTTCGGCGACACCGCGAGCCTCGATGCAGTGTGCGGCGACGTGCAGCTCGTCTCCGTGGCCTCACGCCTCAAGCCCGTAGGCACCGTCACCCGCATTCCAGTGCGCGACAGCGACACGGGTTACATCGCCGGCTTCTACGCGGGGTTTGACGCCCCTTCGGCGGCCACCGCGCTGTTGGCGATTGCCAATGCCGCGGACAGCAAGGTCGAGTTCTGCAGGCGTTACGGCATCACGATCACCGACGAGGAGTGGCCCCCTTACGCATTCCACAAGTACCTGGGTGACAACGGCGAGCTGCGCAACGAGAAGTCCATGGAGGCGATCCCCGGCTGGGGGGCCTCCATCGAGTATGCGCAAAGCGGTCGCGCCGAGCGCAAGCCCGTTGAGTCGGATCACCGTTCGTCGCAAGCCAAGGTTGACCACAAGATGGTCGGCACGACCCACGGGCGAAGGAAGAACCGGGGGGAGAAGGACCCGGTGACACAAGCCGCGCTCAATCACTACGAATATGTGCGCCAGCACATCAAGCGCGTCCTCCGCCACAACAACGTCGATCCGGTGCCTGAACTCCTGACGCTGGAAATGCGCCAGGACGGCGTCGTGCCGACGCGCCTCAACATCGTGAAATGGAAGCTACGCAACGGCTACGGCACGCTCTTCCAGCCTCCCGCGGAAATCCTCCGAGCGCATCTCCTGCTGCCCATGAGGGCGATCATCAACCGGCGGGGGCTCTTCCTGCTGCGCGATGATCGCGGCAACAAGCGCGAGATAGTGCACGGCGCCCGCTTCGTCTCTGCGGAGCTGGTGAACTCGGGGCTCATGGATCGTGGCCGCACTGAGGTCGAGTCGGTGACGGTTCGCGTTGATCCGAACGACCTGTCGTGCGTGTGGCTTCCGACCAAGCAGGGTCTCAAGAAGCTGCCTAACGTTAGTCCGGACAAGATGTTGGTCGAGCAAGCCACGTTGCACGATCTGCTGGACATCCAAGACGACGACGCACTAAGGGCACTCGTCGGAAAGTCCGAGACTGACCAGAACGAGACCGAGTTCGTCGTCGACCGCACCCACGCCTCGGAGGCTGCCGTCAAGGAGCGCGAAGTCGAAATCGAGGCGGCTGGCGGCAAGAAGCCAAGCGATGCTTCGTTGCGGCGCTTCCGTCGCGAAAACCGCGCAACCGAGAAGGTGTCGCTGGAGCGGCGTGGACGCAAGCCCAAGCTGATGCGCCGCGCCAAGACCACTGTCGTCTCACCCTCGCCACAACCCCCGCACAACCCTGCGGCGCAGAACCCGCTGATCGACGCGCTGCGCGCCGCCATGGAGGAGCAATCATGAACCAGCCATGGATCACCGCCGATGAAGCCCTACGCCGTGGCTACGGCGACAACCCGCTGCTCGAAGCGTTGGGTCCGATGCCCGACATCGCGGACCTCACCAAACAGTTGTGGCACCGGCCGCTCAGCCGCGTGCCATGGCAACAAGTGCAGCCCTCGCAACGCGCGCCCTTGCTGAACCTCATGGAGGACCACGTCGTTCCGACGCCGATGACGACGACCGCCGCACAGGTGTTCCTCTCGCTCATCCATCAGCATTACCTGCGACGCAATCCGCTCCACGCCCGCGTGCGCATGCAGGTGCATGCGCTTGCGGAACATCGCGGCAAGGAAATTTCGCGCCTGCCTTGGTTCAACGGTTCGGCCCGCGCCATGGCGCTGCGCGGCATCACCGGGTCGGGCAAGTCCGTCACCGCGGATCGGTTGGCAAGCCTCTTACCCCAGACCGTGCTGCATGGACCTTGCCAAGCCGCCGGATGGGTGCAAATGCAGCAGCTCAACTACGTCCGCGTGCAAATGAGCGGGGACTCCTCACGTGCAGGTTTCCTGAATCAAATCCTCGCCCAGGTCGACGCGGTGCTCGGCACCGACTACCACGACCAATACGCCGTGAAGTCCAAATGGACGGTCGAGAAGATGATGGTGGTTGTGGGCATCATCCTCGCCAGGCATTTCTGCGGCGCCCTCATCATCGAGGAGTTGCAGGAGCGCAATTTCGCTGAAGGCGTCTCGCGCGAGATTATGCTGCTGTTCTTCCTACGCCTTTTGAACTTCGGCATCCCCATCGTGCTGATCGGCAACCCGCTCGGCTTTCGAGCGTTCGATCACTTCTCGCAGGACGTGCGCAGGCTCTATTCGGCTGGATGCTACGAGTTGTGGCCGTCGGACCATGTCGACGACGCGGGGTGGGACGACTATTACTTGCCCGGACTCGCGCAGTTCAACCTGCTCGACAAGCGTCATGTGTGGACGCCGCAGACCCAATGCCTCGTAAAGGAGCTGACCGGCGGCGTACCCGGCTTCATGGGCACGCTGTGGCACGCTTGCCAGCGCAACGCGCTTGCAAGCGGCAAACAGGAGATCGAGCCGGCGGACTTCGTGGCGGCTGCGAACGATCCGGCACTGGCGCCGAATCGCCCGTTGATGCGTGCCCTGCACAAGCGCGATGTGGTGGCGCTATCGGCCTGCGAAGACGTGCCCTACGACGAATTCGCCGCGCGCTGGGGGATCGATCTCGATACCGCGTTCGAGCGCAAGCAAGAAGGGCAAGAGGGGCAAGAGGGGCAGCCGAAGTCGGCATCTCCGCGCGCGGACCCCGATGCGGTCGAGCCGTCGTTCCTGCGGGCCGAGCGCAAGCACAAGGCGAAGAAGACGCGCACAGCACGTGCGACGGCGAAGGCGGTGCCGACGTTCGATCCATCCGACGTGCGCTCGACCGCGACGCTCAACGCGTTGCTGAAGGGGCTAACGCTCCTGCGAGAAGCCACGGATGCCGAGGTCGCATCAACGCAGCAGAAGGATGCCGCATGAGGGAGGAGGGGGAAGGGTGGGCGCCGCTCACCCTTCCCGCCTTTGTCGCCGACGAGACACTTTATAGCTGGTCAAGCCGCTATCACCGGCAGAGCGGCAACGCGCTCGCGAGCGCAACGGCGAAGCAGCTCTTTGGGCGTGCGCGGGTCGGCGCCCAGCACGACTTGCCCTGCGGTCTTGCTGCGCTTGCGCTGCGGACCCGAGGTCTCCTAGGCGAAACGGCGGAACTCATCTACGAGCGCACGCTCCTGTCGTTCTACCTGCCGCTGCGGACGCCGCAGGTGCAGGCCATCGCCGTGGACACGCTTCGCGGATCACGGCTCGGTCATTTGAAGTTTCGCCTTGGGATGCTGACGAGCCGCTTCGGCGCGCATCACCCCTTGAAGACGTGTCCCGCCTGCCTGGCCGTCATGGTGGAACGTGGTGCACCCTATTGGCGCCTCGGCCACCAGTGGCCCGGGATGTGGGTCTGTCCCGAGCACGGCGCGTGGCTTCAAGCTACGCGCATAAAAGTCCACGGCATCGAGCGATTCCAATGGCGGTTGCCCGATGACGTGCCGTTGACCGGCGCCCCGCAGATGCCGGTTACGCCGGCGTGTCGGACGCTCGCAGCGGCCGTTGCGGGCTGGTGCCGCTTACCGGCGGGCTTCAGCTTCAGTCTGCATCGCTTGGCGGCCACCTATCGACGCGGCGTTGCCGCCGCCATGGGATCGCACGGTGGTTCGCTAAATGTGGCCGCCGCCATCGCCGGCTACGCGACATGGTCGCGCGGGCTGGCGGTGGGGATCGCCGAACTTGCGCCGCTGGTGGTGCGGGACGCCGCCGATGCAGCGAGTCTCCTCCGGACATTGCGCGCGCCGCGCGGACCAGGCCATCCTCTGCGCCATCTTGCCGTGATCGCGTGGCTGTTCCCGAGCTGGGAGCACTTCCTCGCGGCCTATCGCGATGAGAGCGCGGCACTTGACGGCGTGGAGCGTCCGTCCACCGCCCGACCAACCCGCCATGATGCGCAAAGCGCGGTGTGCCGGCTGATGCAATTGGGCTCCACTGCGAGCGCCGCTGCGCGTAAAGTGGACGTTGCGGTGGCCACGGCGCAACGTTGGGCGGCGAAGGCGGGCTTGGCGGTACGACGACGCCCGAAGGTGCTCAAGGCCGCCTTGCGCCGGCGCATCAAGGCGCTGCTCGCCAAGGGGACTTCGCATCAAGCGGCTGCCCTTGCGTGCGGCGTCTCGATGGCGACGGTGCGCAGAGTCTTGGAAGATACCCCCGGACTTCACGCGCTATGGCAAGCGCAGGTCGCGAAGGCGCAGCGCGAGCTTGCCCGGCGAGCGTGGGTTCGGGCGCGGGAGCGCGCTCCTGCAGCTTCCCGCACGCAACTGCGGGCTCGCGCGCCGGCCGCCTATGCATGGTTGTACCGGAACGACCGCGAGTGGCTGTCGGCGCATCAGCCACGGCAGTTGGCGCGCAAGCGTGAAGCAGCGCAGCTCCGGTTGGATTGGTCCGCGCGGGACGCGGAACTTTGCATGGCCGTCACGCGCGCCGCGCGAGCGCTAAGAAAGGAGGGCGCCAAGCCCCCCTATGCGTTGTGGCGCATGTGCCAACAACTACCGGGCTTGCGCCCGAAGTTGCGGGTCATAGCGCGATTGCCGCGGACGCGAGACCTGCTTTTCCGCCTAGTTGTGATGCTTCAATACGTTGTTACTGTTCATTCGGA
>JBDHRR010000117.1:0-11235 GCA_039807685.1 Burkholderiales bacterium | reverse complement strand
CCTTGCGGTCACCGCACCGCTCCGGCACGGCTCATCGCGAGACGATGATGTCGCAGGTGCTTGATTTGATGGTGCCGGTAGAGGGAGTCGAACCCCCGACCTTCGCATTACGAATGCGCTGCTCTACCAGCTGAGCTACACCGGCACGGGTGCTGCAGATTCGCCCCCGAGCGTCCGTCGCGGACGGTGAAGGCAAGCCCGCAATTGTAACAGAATCGATCGCGAATCCAGCGGTCGCGATCCGCGCCGCCCCGCCGCGGCCGCGCAAAGGCACGCCTTCGGCGCGCGCTTCCCGGGATCCTGGTATGGAGCGGTCGCAAGCCTCACGGATGCCCGATCCGCGCCGAAATCCCGAACAGCGCATCGACGCCGTTCCACACGATCTGCACGCCGATGCACAAGAGGATGAACGCCGACAACCGCATGACGACCGCGAGCCCGCGGCGCCCGAGCTTGCGCCCCACCACGTCCGCGTACCCCAGGCAGGCGTAGATCGACAGGGCGACCAGCGCCATGCCGATCCCGGTCGCTGCCACATCGGCGACGAAGGGCTGCGGCGTCGATGGAAAATTGGCGCCGATCGTGATCGCGACTGCGATCGACCCCGGGCCGACGGTGAGCGGCAGCGTCAGCGGATAGAGCGTCTTGGATTCCAGCACGGCGTAGCCCATGGAATCGCGCCGCTCGTGCTCCTCGTCGGGCGCCTGCAGGAGGTTCCAGCCAACGGTGGCGACGATGAGGCCGCCGGCCACTTGGACGACCGGTATCGAGACCCCGAAGAATCCGAGCACGAGATCGCCCAGGAACAACGAGCCCAGGAGGAGGGCGAAGCCGTTCACGGCGACCTTGCCCGCGAGGAGTCTGCGTTCGGCACTCGTCAGACTGTCGGTGAGCGTGAGGAAGACCGGAGCGATGCCGAGCGGATTCACGACCGGGAACAGCGCCGCGAAGGCGAGGAACGCCCCTTGCAGGATCCCGCGCGTGGCCTCGTCGATCATGGGGTCTTGGCGGGCGCGCCGGGCGACGTCGTCGCCGGGTCGCCCGCGGCCGCCGGGGAGGCGAGCAGTTCGTTCGCCAGGCCCCGCACGCCATTCCAGGTGATCTGCACGCCGATGCACAGCACGATGAACGCGGACAAGCGCAGGACCACCATGAGCCGCTCGTGACCGAGCCAGTGCGCGACGCGCTGCGCGTAGCGGTAGGCGAACCACACGCAAAGGGAGATGAGCGCGGTCCCGGTGATACCCGCGGCGAGGCCGATGAGCACCCGCTGCACGCCGTGCGCATGATTGGCACCGATGGTGATCGCCACCGAGATCGCTCCGGGGTCGACGGTGAGTGGCAGCGTCAAGGGGTAGAAGGCGCGCATGAACGCCCGCTTGGTATCGATGGCCACTGCCGTGCTCGGTGCCGGCGCATCCTCCTGATTGAGGAGGTTCCAGCCGAGCGCACACAACACCGCGCCGCCCGCAATCTGCACGACGGGCACCGACAGGCCAAAGATCTTGAGGACGAAGGCGCCGAAGATGAGCGACCCCATGACGAGCACGAACGTATTGATCGCGATCTTCAGCGCGAGCGCCTGCCGGGTGGCGAGGTCGGCGCCGCGGGTCATCGCCAGGAACATGGGCGCGCTGCCTACCGGGTTGACGATCGGCAACAAGCCGCCGACCACGAGGAGCAGCGCGGTCAGGAAATTGCGGATGTCTTCGGTGATCATGCGGCGCGGCCACGTCGCACGGGGCGGCAGGGACTTCTTCCCGCGGGCGGCGGCGGTACACTAGCACAGCGATCGCCGGAGCCGGGTGCTCTTGCCGACGCACCGAGCCACCCATTCTTCGCCACTCGCCTTTGCGCACACCGCCTGCCACCCGAGCGCTGTTCGGCTTTCACGCCGTGACCGCGCGCCTGCGCCAGCGGCCGGAGGCTGTCCACGCGGTCTATGTGCAGTCCGACCGCCACGATCCGCGGGCGCGCGAACTCGTCGCCCGCGCGCAGGCGGCAGCGGTGGCGGTCCACCCGGTCGAACCCGCTCGCCTCGAAGCGCTCGCCGGACACGGCCGGCATCAGGGCGTGGTGGCCCTCGTCGACGACGCGCTCCCGCACGTGACGCTCGACGATGTCCTCGATACGCTTTCCGAGCCGCCGCTCCTGCTCGTCCTCGACGGCGTGACCGACCCGCACAATCTGGGAGCTTGCCTGCGTTGCGCCGATGCCTTCGGGGCGCAGGCGGTGATCGTGCCCAAGGATCGTGCAGTCGGGGTCAATGCCACGGTCGCGAAGGCGGCATCAGGCGCCGCCGACACGGTGCCGGTGATCGTGGTCACCAACCTCGCGCGCACGCTGCGCGACCTCAAGGCGCGCGACGTCTGGGTGCTGGGTGCCGACACCGGCGGCGAGGCGCTGCCCGGCGCCGACCTCGCCGGCGGCATCGCCTGGGTGCTGGGTGCCGAGGGCAGCGGCCTGCGCCGGCTGACCCGCGAGTCCTGCGATCGCATCGTCGGCATTCCGCTCGTCGGCGCGGTCGAGAGCCTCAACGTATCGGTGGCCGCCGGCATCTGCCTCTACGCGACGCGGGCGGCACGCACGCGATCCGCCGCGCTCGCCTGATCCGCGGCGCCCCCGATGCTCCGCTTCGTCCTCACCCGCCTGGGCCTCGTGGTGCCGACCTTCATCGGCATGACGCTCGTCGCCTTCTTCCTCATCCGCCTCGTCCCTGGCGACCCGATCGAGACCATGGCCGGCGAACGTGGCATCGACCCGGCGCGTCACGCAAAGCTCCTCACCGAGTACGGTCTCGACCGGCCGGTATTCGTGCAGTACGCGATCTACATCGGCCGGGTCCTGCACGGTGACCTCGGCAAGTCGATGATCACGCAGGTGCCGGTGCTGAACGAGTTCTTCGCGCTCTTTCCGGCGACGATGGAACTGGCGCTCGGCGCCATCATCTTCGCGCTCGTGCTCGGCATTCCCGCCGGGATCATCGCCGCGGTCAAGCGCAACTCGATCTTCGATCAGGGCGTGATGGGACTCTCGCTCACCGGCTACTCGATGCCGATTTTCTGGTGGGGCCTGCTGCTCATCCTCCTCTTCTCGGTGCAACTGGGCTGGACGCCGGTTTCCGGTCGCATCGACGTGCGCTATTACATCGAACCGGTCACCGGCTTCCTCACCATCGATGCATGGCTGTCGGGAGAGAAGGGGGCGTTGCGTTCCGCGCTCACGCATCTCGTGCTGCCGGTGATCGTGCTCGGCACGCAGCCGCTCGCCATCATCGCTCGCATGACGCGCTCGGCGATGCTCGAGGTGCTGGGCGAGGACTACATCCGTACGGCGCGTGCCAAGGGCCTGTCCAGCCTGCGCGTGGTCGCGCTGCACGCCCTGCGCAATGCGCTGGTCCCGGTGGTGACCGTGATCGGCCTGCAGGTGGGCGTGCTCTTCACCGGCGCGATCCTCACCGAGACGATCTTCTCGTGGCCCGGCGTCGGCAAGTGGATGATCGAGGCGATCTCGCGTCGCGACTATCCCGTGCTGCAAGGCGGGGTGCTGCTCCTGGGCGTCATCGTGATGGCGGTGAACCTCCTGGTCGACATCACCTACGGCATCATCAATCCGCGGATCCGCCATGCCCGCTGACGCCACCGCAACCGCCGTCCCCGCCGCGATGCCGAAGCCGCTGTCGCCGATCGGCGAATTCTGGGGGTACTTTCGCGCCAATCGCGGCGCGGTTGCCGGCCTCGTCTTCGTCGTGGCGATCATGCTGGTGGCGATCTTCGCCCCGATCCTCGCGCCGCATCCGCCCGACCTCACCAACGATGCCGTGTTCCTGAAGCCGCCGGCGTGGCAGGCCGGGGGCAGTTGGGCCTACCCGCTCGGCACCGATGCGATCGGCCGCGATATCCTGTCCCGGCTCATCTTCGGGGCCCGGCTCTCGCTCCTGATCGGCGTCGTGGTGGTGACGCTCGCCATCATCGTCGGCGTGACGCTCGGGCTCATCGCCGGATTCTTCCGCGGCTGGCTCGACACCGCGATCATGCGGCTCATGGACATCATCCTCACGCTGCCGAGCCTCCTGCTCGCCATCGTCATCGTGGCGATCCTGGGTCCCGGCCTCATGAATGCGATGCTGGCGGTGGCGGTCGTCGTGCTACCGCATTACGTGCGCATCACCCGTGCCGCCGTCATCACCGAGACGGCCAAGGATTACGTCACGGCGGCGCGCGCGGTCGGCGCCACGCGCGCCCGCCTCATGTTCAGCGAGGTGCTGCCCAACTGTGCCGCGCCACTCATCGTGCAGGCGTCGCTCGGCTTTTCCACGGCGATCCTCGATGCCGCCGCCCTGGGCTTCCTCGGCCTCGGCGCCCAGCCTCCCGCGCCGGAGTGGGGAACGATGCTCGCCGACGCGCGCGAATTCGTCCTGCGCGCGTGGTGGGTGGTGACGTTCCCGGGTCTCATGATCCTCGGCACGGTATTGGCGTTCAACATCCTGGGCGACGGCTTGCGCGACGCCCTCGACCCCAAGCTCAAGCGCTGACGCCCGCACTTACCGCACGCCATCATGCCGCTGCTCGAGATCGAGGATCTGCACGTCGACTTTCCCACGCAGGCGGGGACGCTGCATGCGGTGGAAGGCGCGAGCTTCACGCTCGACGAGGGCGAAGTCCTCGGCATCGTCGGCGAGTCGGGGTCGGGCAAGAGTGTCACCATGCTGGCGCTCATGGGACTCGTGGCGTATCCGGGGCGGGTGCGCGCGAAGCGGCTCGTCTTTGCCGGCCACGACCTGTTGCGCGTCCCCGAGCGCGCGCGCCGGAAGGTCATCGGGCGCGAAGTCGCGATGATCTTCCAGGAGCCGACGACGAGCCTCAACCCCTGTTTCACGATCGGCTTCCAGCTCGTCGAGACGCTGCGCCTGCACCTGCGCCTCGATCGCCAGGCGGCGCGACGCCGTGCCGTCGAACTGCTGGAGCAGGTCGGCATTCCGGCGGCCGCAGCGCGGCTTCGCGATTTTCCGCACCAGCTCTCCGGCGGCATGAACCAGCGGGTGATGATCGCGATGGCCATCGCCGGCAATCCGCGCCTGCTCATCGCCGACGAGCCGACGACCGCGCTCGACGTCACCATCCAGGCGCAGATTCTCGATCTCCTGCACCAGTTGCAGCGCGAGCGGCGGATGGCGCTGGTGCTCGTCACCCACAACATGGGCGTGGTGGCGCAGATCGCGCACCGCGTGGCCGTCATGTATGCGGGGCAGGTCATGGAGGAACGCAGCGCCGCCACGATCTTCGCGCAGCCGCAGCACCCCTATACCGCGGCGTTGTTGGCGGCGATGCCCGAGCGCCACGTCGCCGGCGGCCGCCTCACGACGATTCCCGGGCTGGTGCCGGGGCTCCACGATCGACCACCGGGTTGCCTCTTCGCCCCGCGCTGCCGTGACGCGACGCCGCGTTGCCGCGAGCGGCCGCTGCTATCGAATTGGGAGGAGGGCAGCGTACGCTGCCATTATCCCTTGGCGCTCGCCGACCGCGCGGCCGTACGTGCCGCCGACGGCGCTGTGCAGGGAGCGCTGCCGTGACGGCGGCCGCCCGCCCCGCGTCCGAATCCGGCGCCGGGCTGTCGCCGGCGGTCGCGAGTGCTCGCGACCTGCGGCGCGGCTACGCGATCCGGCGCGGCGCCTTCGCCGCACCGGCGCAGTTGCAGGCGGTCGGCGGCATCTCCTTCGGGCTGGCGGCAGGTCGCACGCTGGCGGTCGTCGGCGAGTCGGGCTGCGGGAAATCGACGCTCGGTCGGGTGGTGGCGCTCCTCGAGCCGCCCACCGGCGGCGCACTCGCGCTGGGCGGGGTCGACGTCACCAACGCCACGCCCGCGCAGCAGCGCACACTGCGCAAGTCGGTGCAGATGGTGTTCCAGAACCCCTACGGATCGCTCAATCCCCGCAAGAAGATCGGCGCGATCCTGGAAGCGCCGCTGGCGATCAACACCGCCCTCGATCCGGCGGCGCGCAGCGCGCGGGCCCGCGCCATGCTCGCCAAGGTCGGGCTGCGGCCGGAGCACTACGGCCGCTATCCGCACATGTTCTCGGGTGGCCAGCGGCAGCGCATCGCCATCGCCCGCGCGCTCATGGTCGAGCCGGCGCTGGTCGTCGCCGACGAGCCGGTCTCCGCGCTCGACGTCTCGGTGCAGGCGCAGGTCCTGAACCTCCTTGGCGATCTCCAGCACGATCTCGGCGTGGCGTACCTCTTCATCTCGCACGACCTCGCGGTGGTGCGCTACCTCGCGCACGACGTCCTGGTGATGTACCTGGGGTTGGCCATGGAGCAAGGCCCCAAGCAGGCGATCTTCGAGCAGCCCTTGCACCCCTACACCCGGGCGCTCCTCGCCGCGACGCCGACGCTCGACGGACCGCGGCGGGAGCGGGTCGTGCTCGAGGGCGAGTTGCCATCGCCGCTCTCGCCGCCGGTGGGTTGCGTGTTCTCGACCCGCTGCCCGCACGCCATCGACCGCTGCCGGGCCGAACGCCCGGCGCCACGGCCGGTCGCCGGGCGTGACGTTGCCTGTCATCTGGCGGAAAATTTCCTCGATTCCGGCGGATAATCGCGCCTTCGGCCGCCGGCGGGTGGCATGCCCGCGCACTCGCCCAAGTGCAAGCCGCCCCGTTGCGCGTCGTGCGAAATACGGGCGTGGCGCGCGCCGGCGCGGCCCCAACGTTGCGCAATCCTCTATCGGGAGCCTTGCATGAAGATCCGTCGTTCGACGACCCCTGTCGTGTTCCGTCGTGGCGTCATCGCCGCCGCCCTGCTCGCCTTCGCTGCCACCACCGCCGGCGCGAAAACGCTCGTCTACTGCTCCGAAGGCAGCCCCGAGAACTTCTATCCGGGCGTCAATACGACTGGCACTTCGTTCGACGCCAACAGCCAGATCTACGGCCGGCTCGTCGACTTCGAGCGCGGGACGACCAAGGTCGTCCCCGGCCTCGCCGAGAGCTGGGAGATCTCTCCGGACGGCACCGTCTACACCTTCAAGCTGCGCAAGGGCGTGAAGTGGCACAACCACCGCGCGTGGAAGCCCACGCGCGACATGAACGCCGACGACATCATCTTCATGCTCGAGCGCCAGGGCAAGGAAAGCAACCCGTACTTCAAGGTCACGAGCTCGAATCACTCGTATTACAACGACATGGGCATGGGCAAGCTCATCAAGTCGATCGAGAAGGTCGACGACTACACGGTGCGCATCACGCTCAACCGGCCGGAGGCGCCGTTCCTGTCCAACCTCGCCATGGAGTATGCCGGCGTGCAGTCGAAGGAATACGCCGACGCGATGCTCAAGGCGGGCACGCCCGAGAAGATCGACCAGGAACCGATCGGCACCGGTCCCTTCTACCTCGTGCAGTACCAGAAGGATGCGATCGTGCGTTACAAGGCCTTTCCGCAGTTCTGGGGCGGCAAGGCGAAGATCGACGACCTCGTATTCGCGATCACCCCCGACGCCTCGGTGCGCTGGGCGAAGCTCCAGAAGGGCGAGTGCCACGTGATGCCGTACCCCAATCCCGCCGACCTCGATGCGATCCGCAAGGATCCCAACGTCAACGTGCTGGAGCAGCCGGGCCTGAACATCGGCTACCTCGCGTACAACACCACGAAGAAGCCCTTCGACGACGTGCGCGTGCGCAAGGCGGTGAACATGGCCATCAACAAGAAGGCCATCATCGACGGCGTCTACATGAGCACCGGCGTTGCCGCCAAGAATCCGATCCCGCCCACGCAGTGGTCGTACAACGACGCGATCAAGGACGATCCGTACGACCCGGCGGCGGCCAAGAAGCTCCTCGCCGAGGCGGGCTACCCCAACGGCTTCGAGACCGACCTGTGGGCGATGCCGGTGCAGCGTCCGTACAACCCGAATGCGAAGCGCATCGCCGAGTTGATGCAGGCGGATCTCGCCAAGGTCGGCATCAAGGCCGAGATCAAGAGCTTCGAGTGGGGCGAGTACCGCAAGCGCATGCAGGCGGGCGAGCACCAGATGGGCATGTTGGGCTGGACCGGCGACAACGGCGACCCGGACAACTTCCTCGGCAACCTCCTCGGTTGCGATTCGGCGAAGAGCAACGGCAGCAACGTCGCCAAGTTCTGCTACGCGCCGTACGAGGAACTGATCCAGAAGGGCCGCACCACCAGCGGCCAGGCGGCGCGCACGCCGATCTACGAGAAGGCGCAGGTGATCTTCAAGGAGCAGGCGCCGTGGTTCACCATCGCGCATGCCGTGCAGATCAAGCCGGTGCGCAAGGAAGTGATCGACTTCAAGCTCTCGCCGTTCGGCCGCCACACGTTCTACGGCGTCGACATCAAGGAGTGAGCGCGGTTCCCGCCCGCCCGAGCGCCATGACTCCGCCCACCTACATCGCCCGCTGGCACGACGAGTTCACCGCGATCAGGCGCGACCTGCACGCGCACCCCGAACTCGGCTTCGAGGAGGAGCGAACGGCGGGGGTGGTGCAGGAGCACCTGACGGCGCTCGGCATCGAGCATCACAGCGGCATCGGCAAGACGGGGATCGTGGCGGTCATCCATGGCCGCCACGACGCGGGCGGGGCGGCGGGCGTGCGCAGCATCGGCCTGCGCGGCGACATGGACGCCTTGCCGATGCGCGAGGAGAACGACTTCGCGCACAAGTCGCGCTACGACGGCCGCATGCACGGCTGCGGCCACGACGGGCACACGACGATGCTGCTCGCCGCGGCCCGCTACCTGCACGAGACGCGCCGTTTCGCCGGCACCGTCTACTGCATCTTCCAGCCCGGCGAGGAAGGCTACGCGGGGGCCAAGGCGATGATCACCGACGGCCTCTTCGAACGCTTCCCCGCCGATGCGGTCTACGCGCTGCACAACTGGCCGGGGCTCGAACCCGGCCGCATCGGCATCACGCCGGGCCCGGCGATGGCCGCCGCCGATCGCATCGAGATCACCATCGATGGCAAGGGCGGTCACGGCGCGCATCCGCACGCGGCGATCGATCCGGTGCTGGTGGCCGGACACATCATCACCGCCGCGCAGTCGGTGGTGAGCCGCAACGTGAGCCCGATCGATACCGCGGTGGTGAGTCTGTGCGCGATGCACGCGGGACACCCCGGAGCGATGAGCGTGATTCCCTCGCACGCGCGGCTCGTCGGCACCGTGCGCACCTTCCGCCCGGCGACGCAGGACATGATCGAGCGGCGCCTGACCGAGCTCGTGCACTCCATCGCGGCGGCGTTCGGGGCTCGCGCCACGCTGCGCTACGAGCGCGTCTACCCGGCGACCATCAATCACGAGCGCGAGGCGATCTTTGCGGGCGACGTCGCCGAAGCGCTCGTCGGTGCGGACAACGTCATCCGCAACCTCGACCCGTCGATGGGGGCTGAGGATTTCTCGTTCATGCTGCAGGCGAAGCCGGGTGCCTTCGCACGCCTGGGGCAGGGTGGCGCCGAGGGTGGCTGCTTCCTGCACAACAGCACCTACGATTTCAACGATGCGGTGATTCCGCTCGGCGCCGGCTACCTTGCCGCGCTCGCCGAGGCGGCGCTGCCGCTCGCGACGTCGCGCTGACGCGACGTTCTTACCGCTGCACAGGAGCTCTCGAACATGCGCAAGACAAAATGGCTGCTGATCCCCGCACTGGCAAGCGCTGCCGCGCTGCCGGGATGCCAGACCTGGGGCCCGACCTGGAGCGAGCTCACCGGGCAGCGCTACAACGTGACGATCGTCAATCGGCGGCCGACGATGATCAACATGGTCGACAACCAGGGCGCGTTCCCCGATCCCAATCTCGTGCGCGTCGTCCCCGGCGAGCGGAGGATCGTCCTGCAGGCCAACGCGCCGGGTTGGCCCGGAGGGCCGCGGCTCGAGGTCCTGAATCTCAACGTCGAGCCTTGCAAGCGCTACTACCTCAACGCGCAGTTCGAGAACACGATTTCACCCAACTGGAAGCCGGTGATCGATTTCGTCGAACCGGTTGCGGGCTGCACCGTGCCGGCGACGAAGTGACGGGCGCCGGCGCGCGTTTCGTCGCGAGCGCCGCGACCGGCGCTCGGCGCCACCTGCGACCGGGGCAGCGAACGAGCGCACACGTTCGACTATAATTTGCGGTTGCACCGAAGGCAGCGCAAGCGCGCCTTCGGGTTCGTTTTTTGCGGAATTCCCACCTTGCGCCTCACCCAGATCAAGCTCGCCGGCTTCAAGTCCTTCGTCGACCCCACCACGATCGCCACGCCCGGCCAGCTCGTCGGCATCGTCGGGCCGAACGGCTGCGGCAAATCGAACGTGATCGACGCCGTGCGCTGGGTGCTGGGCGAATCGAAGGCATCGGCATTGCGCGGCGAGTCGATGCAGGACGTGATCTTCAACGGCGCGGGCGAGCGCAAGCCGGTGGGGCGTGCCTCCGTCGAGCTGCACTTCGACAACAGCCTGGGGCGCATCGGCGGCCAATGGGGCCAGTACGCCGAAATCGCGCTCAAGCGCGTCCTCACCCGCGACGGCGATTCGACGTATTACATCAACAACATCCCGGTGCGCCGGCGCGACATCCACGACCTCTTCCTCGGCACCGGCCTCGGTCCGCGTGCCTACGCAATCATCGAGCAGGGCATGATCTCGCGGGTGATCGAGGCCAAGCCCGAGGAACTGCGCATCTTTCTCGAGGAGGCCGCCGGCGTATCGAAGTACAAGGAGCGGCGCAAGGAAACCGAAGGGCGCCTTGCCGACACCCGCGACAATCTCGCGCGGGTCGAGGACATCCGCAGCGAGCTTGCGGGGCAGCTCGAGCGCCTCGAGCAGCAGGCGCAGGTGGCCGCCCAATACCGCGATTTCAACGCGCGCCTGACGCAGGCACAACACCTGTCGTGGTTTGCGCGGCAGCAGGACGCGGTGCGTTCGCGCGAGAAGTGCGCGGCCGAGATCGTCACGCTGACCAATGTGGTCGAGGCGATTCGCGCCGACATCCGTGCCGCCGAGGCGCAACTCGAGGCGCTGCGCAGCGATCATTTCACCGCCGGTGACGACTTGCACGCGAAGCAGGCCGCTTTCTACGCGGCCAACGCCGAGGTCTCGCGCCTCGAGCAGCAGCTCGCCTACGCCCGCGATTCGCAGCAGCGCATCGAAGTTCAGGTGGCCCGCATCGACGAAGCCCTGGCCGCCATCGCTGGCCTGACCGCCACGCTCGCCACCGAACGCGCGCAAGCCGACGCCGCGCTGGCGGCGGCGG
>JBDHRR010000116.1:0-11337 GCA_039807685.1 Burkholderiales bacterium | reverse complement strand
CTCAAAGCTCGCGCAACGCCGTCAGCGCCTCGTCGACGCGCTGGACGGCGATCACGCGCGCGCCGTCGATCGCCTGCCGCGGTCGATTGGCCGCCGGCACGAAGACGGTGGTGAAGCCGAGCTTGACCGCCTCGCGGATGCGCTCCTGGCCGCGCTGCACGGGGCGGATCTCGCCCGCCAATCCAACCTCACCAAATACAATCGATTTATCTGGCAACGATCTGTTTTTCAATGATGAATCGATTGCGAGCAAGATGGCGAGATCACCTGCCGGCTCGCCGATCCGCACCCCGCCGACGGCATTGACGAAGACGTCGTAGCCGGCGGTATCGACACCGCCGTGCCGGTGCAGCACCGCGAGCAGGAGTGCCAAGCGCTGCGCATCGAGCCCGACGGCGAGCCGCCGCGGCACTCCGCCTTGCACCGGATCGACCAACGCCTGCACCTCGACCAGGAGCGGGCGCGAGCCTTCGAGCGTTGCCGTGACCACCGATCCGGGCACTGGCTCGCCGTGCTGCGACAGGAAAAGTGCGGACGGATTGGCCACCCCGCGCAGTCCGCGTTCCGTCATCGCGAAGACGCCAAGTTCGTTGGCCGCGCCAAAGCGATTCTTGATCGCGCGCACCAGGCGAAAACTCGAGTGCGGGTCGCCCTCGAAATACAGCACGGTGTCGACGATGTGCTCGAGGACCCGGGGCCCCGCCAGCGCGCCTTCCTTGGTAACATGCCCCACAAAAACAATGACTACGTCGCGTTTCTTCGCAAGCCTCGTCAACTGTGCGGCACATTCGCGCACCTGCGCCACACTACCGGGCGCCGACTGCAGCGCCTCGGTGTAGACGGTCTGGATCGAGTCGACGATCACCACCTCGGGGGCGAGCCCGGTGATGGTGGCGACGATCGCTTCCAGCTGCACCTCGGCGAGGAGCTCGATCGGCGCCTGCACGAGGCCCAGCCGCTGCGCGCGCAGCGCCACCTGCTCCACCGACTCTTCGCCGGTGACGTAGAGGATCCTGCGCGTCGCACCGAGCGCCGCCGACGCCTGGAGGAGCAGCGTCGACTTGCCGATGCCCGGATCGCCCCCGAGGAGCGCGACGCCGCCGGCGACGAGCCCCCCGCCCAGCACCCGGTCGAATTCGGAGAGCCCGGTCGGGATCCGCTCGCTCTCCTGCGCGGTGACGCTCGCCAGCGGCGTCACCGCCGACCGGACCCCGGCGACCGACTCGAAGCGCGTCGGTGCCGGCGCGGCAAGCGACTCGACGAGCGTATTCCAGGCGCCGCAGTGCGGGCACTGGCCCTGCCACTTGGGCGAGGCACCGCCGCACTCGGTGCAGGCGTAGATGGTCTTCGCCCTGGCCACTACAAGCCCCGGAAGGCGTCGCCCAGCGTGCTCGCCGCCGGAAAATAGTGCGCGAATGCCAGTGCGGCGATGACGACCACGATCATGATCGCGACGAACGGCTTGCGGGTCGCCTTCCATACGCTCCCGGTCCAGCCTTCGTCGGCGTTGGCGACGCGGCGCGCCGCCGGCGCGATGCCGCCGGTGAGCGCGGCGCCAAAGGCGACATCGGCCAGCAGGTGCGGTGCCGAACCGACGAGGAAGACCACCCCGCCGCCCGACGCGAAGCGTCGTCCGCCGCTGCCGCGACGCGGGCCCGCGCGCGCTCGATCGAGACGCTCACCTGAGCTCGGACGGGTGGACGACGGCCGTGCCGAGCTTGCCGACGACGACCCCGGCCGCCTCGTTGGCGATGCGCACCGCGTCGGGCAATGTGGCCCCGGCGGCAAGGAGGACGCCCAGCGTGGCGATCACGGTATCGCCGGCGCCGGAGACGTCGTAGACCTCGCGGGCCTGCGCGGGAATCGTCTGCGCGCCTTGCGCGGTGAAGAGCGTCATGCCCTCCTCCGAGCGCGTCACCAGCAGCGCCTCGAGGGCGAGGTCGGTACGCAGCCGCTGCGCGCGCGTGACGAGATCGGCCTCGTCCTGCCACTGGCCGACGATGTCCCGCAGCTCGGCACGATTGGGGGTGAGCAGCGTCGCGCGCCGGTAGCGCGTGTAGTCGTCGCCCTTGGGATCCACCAGCACGCGCTTGCCCGCGGCGTGGGCCTGCTCGATCATCGTCTTGATGTGGGTGAGGCCACCCTTGCCGTAGTCGGAGAGGATCACCACGTCCGCGTCTGCCAGCAACCGACCGTAGTCGGCGAGCTTGGCGGCGAGCACCTCGTGCGACGGCGACGTCTCGAGATCGATGCGCAGCAGTTGCTGCTGGCGGCCGATGACCCGCAGCTTCACCGTGGTGGCGAGCGCCGGATCGCGCTGGAACGACGCGGTCACGCGCTCGGCGGCGAGGAGTCGCGCGAGCGTGGCGCCCGGCTCGTCGGCGCCGACGACCGAGAGGAGATTCACGCGGGCACCGAGCGCCGCCGCGTTGCGCGCGACGTTGGCGGCACCCCCGGGGCGCTCCTCGCTGCGGACGATCTTCACCACCGGCACCGGGGCCTCGGGCGAGATGCGCTCGACGTCGCCGAACCAGTACCGGTCGAGCATGACGTCGCCGACGACGAGCACCCGCGCGCCGGCGATTGCGGTCGTGAATGCCGAGAAGCGCGCCACGCCGCTCATCGCGGTGCCGGGCGGCCGATGCCGACGTACTCGAGCCCGGCCGCGCGAACCGCAGCCGGCGGGTACAGGTTGCGACCGTCGAAGACCAGACCGGTCGCCATGCGACGTCGCAACTCGGCGAAATCGGGGCTGCGAAACTCCTGCCACTCGGTGACCACCACGAGCGCATCGGCGCCGTCGCAGGCCGCCAGCGGCGACGCGGCAAAGGCCACCGCGGACTCGCCGGCGAAGATGCGCCGCGCCTCGTCCATCGCCACCGGATCGTAGGCGACGATGCGCGCACCGCGAGCGAGCAGCGCGGCGACGATCACGCGCGAAGGTGCTTCACGCATGTCGTCGGTATCGGGCTTGAAGGCAAGTCCCCACAGGGCGATCGTGCGCCCGCGCAGATCGGCGCCGAGCCGCGCCACGATCTTGTGCACGAGGACGGCCTTCTGCGCTTCGTTGACCGCCTCCACCGCGGCGAGGAGCGCCAGAGGCTGGCCGTGCTGCGTCGCGGTGTGCTGCAGCGCCTTCACGTCCTTGGGAAAGCAGCTCCCGCCGTAGCCGACCCCGGGATAGAGGAAGCGGTAGCCGATGCGCGGATCGGAGCCGATGCCCTGGCGCACCATTTCGATGTCGGCGTCGAGCACCTCGGCGAGGTTGGCGAGCTCGTTCATGAACGAGATGCGGGTGGCGAGCATCGCATTCGCCGCATACTTGGTGAGCTCGGCCGAGCGCGGATCCATGACCAGGAGCCGCTCGTGATTGCGCATGAACGGCGCATAGAGCTGGCGCAGGGCGCTGATCGCCTCGGGGTCGGTGGCTCCGATGACGACACGATCCGGGCGCATGAAGTCGTCGACCGCAGCGCCTTCCTTCAGGAACTCGGGGTTGCTCGCGACCGAGAACGGGATCGCGACGGCGCGCGCGGCGAGTTCGGCGGCGATCGTCGCCTGCACGCGATCGGCGGTGCCGACGGGGACCGTCGACTTGTCGACGACGATCTTCGGCTCCTGCATGCGCCGCCCGATCTCGCGCGCGGCAGCGATGACGTGGCGCATGTCGGCGCTGCCGTCCTCGTCGGGCGGCGTGCCGACCGCGATGAACTGCAGCGTGCCGTGCGCGACGGATGCCTCGACGTCGGTCGTGAAGCGCAGTCGCCCGGCGGCGATGTTGCGGCGGACCATTGGCTCGAGTCCCGGCTCGTGGATCGGCACGCCTCCTGCCTCGAGGATCGCGATCTTGCGCGCATCGACATCGAGACAGAGGACATCGTTGCCGACTTCGGCGAAGCAGGCGCCGGTCACGAGTCCGACGTAACCGGTGCCGATCATGGTCACCTTCATGCGCCAATCCTCGTCAGCGTGGCGTTGATGGCAGCGAGCGTGGCGAGCGGATCGGCGGCCTGCGTGATCGGACGGCCGATGACGAGATGGTCAGCGCCATCGCGGATCGCCTGCGCTGGCGTCACCACGCGCACCTGGTCGTCCGCCGGGGCGTCGGCCAGGCGGATGCCGGGCGTCACCAGCTTGAAGTCCCTCCCGCACGCCGCCCGCAGCGCCTGCGCCTCTTGCGCCGAGCAGACGACGCCGTCGAGGCCGCAGGCCTGCGTCAGCGCGGCGAGGCGGCGCACCTGCGCGGCTGCCGTGCTGGGAACACCGATGTCGGCCAGATCGCCGTCACCGAGGCTCGTCAGCACGGTGACCCCGATGAGCAGCGGTGCGGGCCTCGCCATTTCGACGGCCGCGCGGTCGACCGCCGCGCGCGCCGCCATGAGCATCGCCCGCCCCCCGCTCGCGTGGACGTTGAGCATCGCGACCCCGAGGCACGTCGCCGCCGCGCACGCGCTCCCCACCGTGTTCGGGATGTCATGGAATTTCAGGTCGAGGAACACGGCGTAATCCTGTTCGACCAGGTTGCGTACGAGGTCCGGGCCGGCGGCGACGAACAACTCCTTGCCCACCTTCAAGCCGCACTGCGCCGGATCGAGTCGCCCGACGAGCGCGAGCGCCGCCTGCGGTTCGGCGAAGTCCAGCGCGACGAAAACCCGCGGCAGCGGCGTCACGGAAGCATCCAATTCACAAAGAGCCGCCGAGACTCCGAGGCAGATCCCTGCGGCTCCGCGTCTCTTTGTGAATGGCTATCACGTGTATCCATCAGGGGTCTCCGTTCGCTTGGGCGAGTACGTCTCCCACTTGAGGCAGCCGGGGCAGCGCCAGTAGTACTGCTTGGCGCGAAAGCCGCAGTGGTCGCAGCGGTACATGCCGAGCCGCTTGATATGCTGTGCGACGAGACCCTTCACGAGCGCGAGGTCGTGGCGGTGCTCGGCGGGCGCCGCGATGAGCTGCGCTTCGAGCAGCCGGTCGAGCCCGAGCAGCGTGGGATTGCGGGCGAGTTCGTCCTTGATGAGCGCTGCGGCCGCCGCCGGCCCTTCCTGCTCGAGGACGAGCGAAAAGAGCGCGTTCAGGATGTCGAGCGACGGATACTGCTCCTGGTAGTTGCGCAAGACGCGCTCGCCCTGCGCGGCGTCGCCCAGCCGCCGGTACGCATCGGCGATTCGATCGGCGGCAAGCGCGAGGAAGGCGGGGTTCTGCGATTCGATCTTCTGCCAGGCGGCGATGGCCGCCGCCGGTGCGCCTTGCTGGTCGTGCGCATCGCCGGCGAGGAGCGTTGCGCGGGTGCAGCCGCGGTAGGTCTGGAACGCGGCGTCGAGTTCGGCGTCGAGCGCCGCATAATCGGCGCGCAGCAGCGCCGACTGCGCGATCTCGCAGTGGTATTGGGCGATTTCCTTGAAATAGGGTTGCTTGGCGAGCGCGCCCATGCGTTGCGTGGTGGCGATCGCCTTCGCCCAGTCCTTCTCGGTCTCGTAGATGGAGATGAGGTGGCCCAGCGCGGCGTGCTCGTGCGGCGTGCCGTCGAGCCGGGTGAAGAGATCCTCCGCCCGATCGAGCAGTCCCGCGCGATGGAAATCCTGCGCGAGCTCGTAGGTTGCCGTCACCCGCCGGTCGGCGGGAAGGTCCGGGCGATCGAGCAGGTTCTGGTGCATGCGGATCGCGCGATCGATCTCCCCCTGTCGCCGGAAGAGCGAGCCGAGGGCGAAGTGGAGGTCGACCGTCTGCGGATCGACCTTGACGACCTCGATGAACGACTCGATCGCCTTGTCGGGCTGCTCGTTGAGCAGGAAGTTGAGGCCGCGGAAGTACGACAGTGGCAGCGCGCGCGACTCGGTCAGGAGGTGCTTGATGTCGATGCGCGCCGCGATCCACCCCAACGCGAAGAATACCGCCGGGATCGGCAGCAGCCACCACAGGTCGAACTCCATGGTGACGTCGTCGCGCTAGAGCCCGTCGATGATGCGATCGGGCCGGGCATGCGGCGCCGCGCTGGCCGGAGGTGCCGGCAGCAGGTGATCGGCATCGCCGTGGGTCCGCCCGTTGCCGCCCGCCCGTTGCTCCCGACGCAACCGGTTGAGCTGCCGCTTCAAGCGCGCCGAGCGGATCGCGCCGGCCAGCAGACCCGCCGCGACGCCGCACGCAAAAGCGATGAACACGACCACCACGAGCGGGGCATCCCACTGCGCGACGTGGAAGAAGCGCAGCGTCGTCCGCTCGCTGTTCTGCAGCGACAGGTAGAGGAGTGCCACGAATACGACGGCGACGACGATCCAGCGCACGAAGGCCATCGGCGGATTATGCCATCGGGAACGGAGCGCACCGGGCCGAGCCACCAGGAAAACGGGGCGGGGGAGTCGCCTCCGCCGCCCCTTCTCCGGGTGCCTCGTGCACTGCTATTTCGGTGCCTCGGCCGCGAAGTCGACGCGCTCGCGCAACTCCTTGCCGGCCTTGAAATGCGGCACGAACTTCTGCGGCACCTGCACCTTCTCGCCCGACTTCGGGTTACGCCCGGTACGCGGCGGCCGATAGTTGAGGCCGAAGCTGCCGAACCCGCGGATCTCGATGCGCTCCCCCTTCGCGAGGGACTCGCCCATCGCGTCGAGGATCATCTTGACCGCCAGTTCGGCATCCTTGGCCACGAGCTGTGGAAACTGCGCCGCCAGGCGGTCGATCAGCTCCGATTTGGTCATTGCGCAGTCCGCTGCCCGATGCTGAGATCAACCGTTGGCCTTGGTGTCGGAGAGCTTGGCCTTGAGCAAGGCACCGAGGTTGGTGGTCCCGGTATTCGCGCCCTGATTCTCGGCGCTCATCCGCTGCATGGCCTCGCCTTCCTCCGCGTTGTCCTTCGCCTTGATCGAGAGATTGATGCTCCGGTTCTTGCGATCGACGTTGATGATCATCGCGTTCACCGCATCGCCCTCCTTCAAGTGCTGCCGCATGTCCTCGACCCGGTCGCGCGACAATTCCGAGGCGCGCAGGTAGCCTTCGACCTCGCCGGAGAGCGTGACCACGGCGCCCTTGGCGTCGACGGTCTTCGCCACGCCGGCGACGATGCTGCCCTTGTCGTGCATGGCCACGAAGTTGGTGAACGGGTCGCCATCGAGCTGCTTGATGCCGAGCGAGATGCGCTCGCGCTCGACGTCGATCGCCAGCACCACCGCTTCGACCTCCTGCCCCTTCTTGTAATCGCGCACGGCCTGCTCGCCCGCCGCCGACCACGACAGGTCGGACAGGTGGACGAGACCGTCGATGCCGCCGGGCAGGCCCACGAAGACGCCGAAGTCGGTGATCGACTTGATCATCCCCTGCACGCGCTCGCCCTTCTTGTGGTTCATCGAGAACTCGTCCCACGGGTTCGGCATGCATTGCTTCATGCCGAGCGAGATGCGGCGGCGGTCCTCGTCGATCTCGAGGATCATCACCTCGACCTCGTCGCCCAGTTGCACGACTTTGGTCGGATGGATGTTCTTGTTGGTCCAGTCCATCTCGGAGACGTGGACGAGACCCTCGATGCCCGACTCGATCTCGACGAACGCGCCGTAGTCGGTGATGTTGGTGACCTTGCCGAAGAGGCGCGTGCCCTGCGGGTAGCGGCGCCCGAGACCGACCCACGGATCCTCGCCCAGCTGCTTCATGCCGAGCGAGACGCGGTTCTTCTCCTGGTCGAACTTCAGGACCTTGGCGGTGACCTCGTCGCCGACCGTCAGGACCTCGGACGGGTGCTTCACGCGTCGCCAGGCGAGGTCGGTGATGTGCAGCAGGCCGTCGATGCCGCCCAGGTCCACGAACGCGCCGTAGTCGGTGATGTTCTTGACCACGCCCTTGACGATGGCGCCCTCGGACAGCGTGGAGAGGAGCTTCTCGCGAACCTCACCCTGCGATTCTTCGAGTACCGCGCGCCGCGAGACGACGACGTTGTTGCGCTTGCGGTCGAGCTTGATGACCTTGAAGTCGAGCGCCTTGTTCTCGAACGGCGAGGTGTCCTTGACCGGACGGATGTCGACGAGCGATCCGGGCAGGAAGGCGCGGATGCCGTTGATCATCACGGTGAGACCACCCTTCACCTTGCTGGTGACGAGGCCCTGGACCACCGAACCCTGCTCCATGGCGGCTTCGAGGTCGTGCCAGGCCTTGAGACGCTTGGCCTTGTCGCGGGACAGCTTGGTCTCGCCGTAGCCGTCCTCCAGCGATTCGATGGCGACAGTGACGAAATCGCCGGGCTGGACCTCGATCTCGCCCTTGTCGTTCTTGAATTCGTCGATGTTGATGAACGACTCGGACTTCAGGCCGGCGTTGACGACGACGATGTTGAAATCGACGCGGACGACTTCGGCGGTGATGAGCTCACCCTGGCGCATCTCCTGGCGCGACAGCGATTCCTCGAAGAGCTTCGCGAAATCTTCCATCGGGGGCGTGGGAGCGGCGGCGGTGGCGGTGACGGGCGTTGCAGTAGCCATGCGGGTTGGTTCCTCTAGAAAGTCGAACGCCGCCGGGGTCGAGAACCCTTTTTCTCGCCCACCGACGGGTTGGTGGATGTCAGCGCCACGCGTCCGCCGGCTGTGAGCGAACGAGCGACGACCCTTTGCATAAGAACGGTGACGGCCATCGAGCGCCGCGAGCCGGAATCGCGCGCAGGACCACCCTGCTGCGATACCCTCCCGCGACCCGCCGGCAGCCGCCGTTACGTCCCGGCCGTGGCAGCGATCACCCGACCGGCCCCGGTCGTGAGCCGCACGGGCCCGGACCGGAGATCACCTGCAAAAGACCCGGCATTGTAGCCGAGTTTCCTTTTGCGATCAACCGTTTATAGACCCTGACAAGCGAGGGATCGCGGTCAGGACGGCGCCATCCCGGCGAGCTTGCGCAGCAGCGCGACGACGGTCGTGCGCTCGTCTGGCGTCAGCTCGCCGAAGGTGAGCTCGGAGATCTGCTCGGCGATCGGCACCGTCTGCTCGACGAGCGAGCGGCCGGCCGGGGTGAGTGCCACCTCGGTACGCCGGGCGTCGCCGGGCTCGTGGGTCGCGGTGACGAGGCCGCGCCATTTCAGACGCTCGACGATGCCGCGCACCGATGCCTCGTCGATCGCCGTCGCCTCGACGATGCGCGGGATCTGGCAGCTGCCCTGATCGCGCAGCGTACACAGGACGACGAACTGCGCCGCGGTGAGCTGCGTATCCGGAACCGTCTCCTGGAAGATCGCGACGTGCCGCTGGTACGCGCGCCGCAAGAGGTGGCCGATCTGGTCGGTGAAGCGGTATTCGGTCGGGGCGGGGCTCATCGTCGGTCTCCGTCGGGATTGCGTCGGCAACGGCGTCACACGCTGAGGTACGCGCGGCGCACGTCGTCGTTGGCAGCGAGTTCGGCCATCGATCCGGTAAAGCGGATCTGGCCCTTTTCGAGCACGTAGGCACGGTCGGACACGAGCTCGGCAAAGTGCATGTTCTGCTCGCAGAGGAGGATGCTCACGCCCTCCCCCTTCAGCTCGACGATCATGCGCGCCATCTGCTCGACGATCACCGGCGCGACGCCTTCCGAGGGCTCGTCGAGCAGCACGAGGTACGGATTGCCCATCAAGGTGCGCGCGACGGTCAGCATCTGCTGCTCGCCGCCGCTCATGCGTCCGCCCAGGCGGGTCGGCATCTCGCCCAGGTTCGGGAAGAGCGAATAGAGGCGGCGCGGCGTCCACGCCGGGGCGGCGCTGCCGTCGGGCCAGCGACGCGGCCGCTGGCGGCCCACCTCGAGGTTTTCTTCCACGGTGAGGTCGGTGAAGACGCGTCGATCCTCGGGCACGAAGCCAAGCCCCAGCTGCGCCACCGCGTGGGGGTCGCTGCGTGAGATGTCGTGACCCATGAACGAGAGCGTGCCGCTGCGCTTGTCGAGCATTCCCATCACGGCCTTGAGCGTCGTCGACTTGCCGGCGCCGTTGCGCCCCATGAGCGCCACGACTTCGCCGCGTCCCACGTGCAGCTCGACGCCGAAGAGGATCTGCGCAGCGCCGTACCACGCGGCCAGCGCGCGCACGTCGAGGAGCGATCCGGCGGGATGGTCGACGCTCATGGCGCCCCCCGCGCCGTCGCCGCGCCCGTCCCCGGCTTCTCGAACGTCCGGCCGCTGCCGAAGTAGACCTCCTGCACGCGGGCATCGTCGCGGATCGCCGCCGGCGCGCCGCCGGCGATGAGTCGCCCGCGGGCCAGCACGATGATGCGATCCGCGCAGGCGAAGACGACGTCCATGCTGTGCTCGGTGAAGAGCACCGCCATGCCGCGCTCGACGACGAGGGACCTGGTGAGCGCCATGAGTTCGTTGCGCTCCTTCGGCGCCATGCCGGCGGTCGGCTCGTCCATGAGCAGGAGCGTCGGCGCGTTGGCCATCGCGATGGCGAGCTCGACGCGCTTCACGTCACCGTAGGCGAGCACGCTGCACGGGCGATCGGCCTGCGCTGCCATGCCCACCTGCTCCAGGAGTTCGAGCGCGTCGTCGCGCCGGTAGTCGCGGGCGCGACGCCACATCGAATACAGCTTCCGATCGGCCGAGATGAGCGCCATCTGCACGTTCTCGACGACGGTGAGCGAGGCGAAGGTGGCGGCGATCTGGAAGGTGCGGCCGACGCCGCGGTGCCAGATCGCGCGCGGAGTGAGGCCGATCATCTCCTGGCCGGCGAGGCGGATCGACCCGGCATCCGGACGCAGCTGCCCGTTGACCATGTTGAACGTCGTCGACTTGCCGGCGCCGTTGGGGCCGATGAGGGCGAGGAGTTCGCCGGCGGCAAGCGTGAAGTCGATGCCGTCGACCGCCTTCACGCCGCCGAACGACTTCGACAATCCGCGCACTTCGAGGAGCGGTACGGATGCGCTCATCGATCCGCCGTGGCGTCGCGGCGCCCGTAGACCAGCTGCCGCGCGAAGCCCGCGATTCCCTGCGGAAAGAGGAGCACGAGGATGAGGATGATCGCCCCCAGCATCGCGCGCCAGTATTCGGTGCTGCGTGCGACCGTGTCGTGCAGCCAGGTGAAGACGGTGGCGCCGACCGCCGGCCCGGACAGCGTCTGCACGCCACCCAGGAGCACCATGACGAGCGCGTCGATCGATTTGCCGACGTACAGGCTCTCTGGCGAGATGCTGCCCTTCGAGAAGGCGAAGAGCGCCCCGGCGAGTCCGGCGAAGAGTCCGGCAATGACGAAGGCCACCCACTGGATGCGCTTGACGTCGATGCCGATCGCGTCGGCGCGCAGCACCGAGTCGCGCGCGGCACGCATCGCGTAACCGAAGGGCGAGAACAGCATGCGGCGCAGCACCCAGGCACCCACGAGCACCAGCGCGAGCGTGAGGTAATAGTAGG
>JBDHRR010000115.1:0-11415 GCA_039807685.1 Burkholderiales bacterium | reverse complement strand
GGCGGCAAGCGGCGCGGCAGCGCCCTCCTCCCGCCCCACGGCACGCGCGACCGCGGCCAGCGCACGGCACGCCTCGGCGATACGCTGGTAGAGGTCGCGCCGCTCGTGGCGCGGCCACAGCAGCGTCGCCACGGCCGCCGCGGCCGCCATCGCGGTCAGCGCGCCGGCCACGCGTGGCGCGATGGCGTCGGTGCCGGCGGGGACCATCACCGCCACCACGAAGGCCAGCACGCCTGCATTGTTGCCGAGCGCAAACTGGCCGCCGAGCGCCATCACGAATTGCGCGATGACGCCGATCGCGAGCATCGCAAGCACCGCCGGCCACAGCGTCGCCGACAGCGCGGTGCCCAGCGCGACCATGAGTGCGCCACCGACCGCGAGCACGGCATAGGCGAGGAGCCGGGAGCGCACCGGCCCCGTGAAGTCCGCCATCGCCAGCGCGGCGAACGAGCCGAAGGCGGCGACCAGTGCGAACTGCGGATCGGACAGCACGTGCAAGCCGAGGCCGAGCAGCGGCGGCAGCACGATCGCCACGCGCACCGCGCGGTGCAGAATCGTGCGGTCGCGATCGTGCGGTCGCAGCGCCGGCATCACGACGCGCCGCATGAGATCGATCCCGCGACGAGGTCCGGTCACGCGCGAGCCATGCGCCGGCACGTGGCGGCTCTACACCATGTACCCGCAGTGGGCCACCGCGACCGCCGGGCCACCGCGCGCGTCGCTGGGAAGCGCGGTGAAGCAGGGTGCCGCAGCCGCGAGCTTCAGGTGCGATCGCCTCACGTCTCCACCGGCAGCGCGACGCCGAACATCTTCTTGCGCAGGGAGAACAAACGGTCGCGCGCCTCGGCGGCCTTCTCGAACTCGAGATTGCGGGCCGCGTCCTGCATCTCCTTCTCGAGTCGCTTCAACTCGCGCTCGAGATCCTTCTCGGACAGCGTGTCGTAGCGCGCCATCGCCTGCGCGGCCCGCTGCTCGCGCCGCGCGACGTCGAGGTCGACCACGCCCTCGATGATGTCCTTGATCTTCTTGTGCACGCCGGTCGGCGTGATGCCGCGCGCCGCGTTGTGGGCGAGCTGCTTCGCACGCCGGCGCTCGGTCTCGCCGATCGCCGCCTTCATCGAATCGGTGACGGTATCGGCGTAGAGGATCGCCGTCCCGTTGAGGTGCCGGGCGGCGCGGCCGATCGTCTGGATGAGCGATCGCTCGGCGCGCAGGAAGCCTTCCTTGTCGGCGTCGAGAATCGCCACCAGCGACACCTCCGGAATGTCGAGCCCCTCCCGCAGCAGGTTGATCCCCACCAGCACGTCGAACTCGCCCAGCCGCAGGTCGCGGATGATCTCGACGCGCTCGACGGTGTCGATGTCGCTGTGGAGGTAGCGCACCTTCACGCCATTCTCGGCGAGATAGTCGGTGAGATCCTCCGCCATGCGCTTGGTGAGCGTGGTGACCAGCACGCGCTCGCCGCGTTCGACGCGCACGTGGATCTCGGAGAGGAGATCGTCGACCTGCGTGCTCGCCGGCCGGATCGAGAGCACGGGATCGACGAGGCCGGTGGGGCGTACGACCTGCTCCACGACCTGCCCGGCGTGCTTGCTCTCGTAGTCGGCGGGCGTCGCCGAGACGAAGATCGTCTGCGGCAGGAGCCGCTCGAACTCGTCGAAGCGCAGCGGCCGGTTGTCGAGCGCCGACGGCAGGCGGAAACCGTAGTTGACGAGGTTCTCCTTGCGCGCCCGATCGCCCTTGTACATGCCGCCGACCTGCGGCACGGTGACGTGCGACTCATCGATGAACATGAGCGTGTCGCGCGGCAAGTAGTCGATGAGCGTCGGCGGCGGCTCGCCCGCGCGCCGGCCCGACAGGTAGCGCGAATAGTTCTCGATGCCCTTGCAGTAGCCGATCTCGGTCATCATCTCGAGGTCGAAGCGCGTGCGCTGCTCGATGCGCTGCGCCTCGACGAGCTTCTGCTCGCCGAGGAAGTGCTCCTTCTGCGCGTGCAGCTCGACCTTGATCGCGTCGATCGCCGACAGCACCTTCTGCCGTCCGGTGACGTAGTGCGACGACGGAAACACGGTGAACCGCGCGAGCTTCTGCTTCAGGTGACCGGTGAGCGGATCGAAGAGCTGCAGCGTCTCGACCTCGTCGTCGAAGAGCGAGACGCGGATCGCGTTCTCGGCGTTCTCCGCCGGGAAGATGTCGAGGACGTCGCCGCGCACGCGGAAGGTGCCGCGGTGGAAATCGGTGTCGTTGCGCTCGTACTGCATTTCGGTCAGGCGCTTGATCGCATCGCGCTGCGTCAGCCGGTCGCCCTGCTTCAAGTGCAGGATCATGCTGTGGTATTCGGATGGGTCGCCGATGCCGTAGATCGCCGACACCGTGGCCACGATCACGCAGTCGCGCCGCTCGAGGATCGCCTTCGTCGCCGACAGGCGCATCTGCTCGATGTGCTCGTTGATCGAGCTGTCCTTCTCGATGTAGAGATCGCGCGCCGGAACGTACGCCTCCGGCTGGTAGTAGTCGTAGTACGAGACGAAATACTCGACCGCGTTGTTCGGGAAGAATTCGCGGAACTCCGAATAGAGCTGCGCGGCGAGCGTCTTGTTGGGTGCAATGACGAGCGCCGGGCGGCCGGTGCGCGCGATGACGTTGGCCATCGTGAAGGTCTTCCCCGAGCCGGTGACGCCGAGGAGCGTCTGGAAGGCGAGGCCGTCCGCAAGCCCCTCGACGAGCCGCGCGATTGCTTCCGGCTGGTCGCCCGCCGGCGCGAAGGGCTCGTGCAACTCGTAGGGGCTGTCGGGAAACGTGGTGGCCATGGTCTTCGCGCCTCGCGGACAACCGGCTATTTTAGCGCCGCCGGGTGGTTCGCGTCCGCTCCCCGGTCTGCCGCGGCGCTGGACGCGTCGAGCGGTCCGAACTGCAGCGCCGCCAGTCGCGCGTAGAGCGGATTGGAGCGCGTGAGCTCGTCGTGCGTGCCGGTGGCGACGAGCCGCCCGTGCTCGAGCACGGCGATGCGATCGACGTGGCGGATCGTCGCCAGGCGGTGCGCGATGATGAGCACCGTGCGCCCTGCCATGAGGCGCTCCAGGGCCATCTGCACCATGCGCTCGCTGTGCGCGTCGAGCGCGCTCGTCGCCTCGTCGAGGAGCAGGACCGGCCGATCGGCGAGGATCGCCCGCGCGATGGCGAGCCGCTGCCGCTGGCCTCCCGACAGCCGCACGCCGCGTTCGCCGAGGAAACTCGCGTAACCCTCGGGCAGGCGCTCGATGAACTCGGTCGCGAAGGCGGCGTCGCAGGCGGCGTGCACCTCCGCATCGGTGGCGCCGGGTCGACCGTAGCGCACGTTGTCGGCGACGCTCGCCGCGAAGATCACCGGTTCCTGCGGGACGAGCGCGAGGCGTGCGCGCAGCGCGGCCGGATCGGCGTCGCGCAAGTCGACACCATCGATGGTGATTCGCCCCGCTTGCGGATCGTAGAAGCGCAGGAGCAGCTGGAACACCGTCGTCTTGCCGGCGCCCGACGGTCCCACGAGCGCCACCTTCTCGCCCGGGGCCACCGCAAGCGAAAGCCCCGCGAGCGCCGGCGCGTCCGGGCGCGACGGATACGCGAAGGTGACGTCGTCGAAGGCAACGGTGCCCGTCGCCGGCTCCGGCAACGAAACAGGGCTCGCCGGCGCCCGGATCTCGGGCGCGATCGCGAGCAATTCGAAGAGCCGCTCGGTGGCGCCGGCGGCACGCTGGATGTCGCCCACGACCTCGCTGATCGCGCCTGCGGCGCCTGCCACCAGCACCGCGTAGAACACGAACGCCGAGAGCTCGCCGCCGCTGATGCGCCCGGCCACCACGTCGTGGCCGCCGATCCAGAGGATCACGCCGATCGCGCCGAAGACGAGGAGGATCACCACAGCGACCAGGAACGCCCGCTGGCGAATGCGCGCGAGCGCCGCCGCGAACGCACTCTCGACGCGCAACCCGAACTGATGCCGATCCTCGTCCTCGTGCCCATACGCCTGCACGGTGCGAATCTCGTGCAGCGCCTCGTCGACGTAGGCACCGACGTCGCCGATTCGATCCTGGCTCGTGCGCGACAGCCGCCGCACGCGGCGGCCGAAGAAGAGGATCGGCACCAGCACGACCGGAACGCCGACCAGGACGAGGAGCGTGAGCTTGGCGCTCGTCAGTGCGAGCAGCACGAGTCCGCCGACCATCAGGAGCGCATTGCGGATCGCCATCGACACGCTCGACCCGATGACCGTCTCCAGCATCGTCGTGTCGTTGGTAAGTCGCGAGATGACCTCGCCGGTGCGCGTCACCTCGAAATAGCCCGGCGGCAGCGACAGCAGGTGATCGAAGACCGCGCGACGCAAGTCGGCGATGACCCGCTCGCCCAGCCAAGACACGTAGTAGAAACGGGCGTAGGTCGCGAACGCCATCACCACGATGACGCCGAGCATGAACGCGAGCGTGCGATTGAGTTCGCTCTGGCTGCCCGCCGCGAGGCCCTGGTCGATCACGAACCGCAAACCCTGCCCGATGGTGAGCACGGCGCCCGCCGCCACGACGAGCGCGACGGCCGCGAGGGTGACCTGGCGGCGATACGGGCGCACGAACGACCACACGCGTCCGAGCGTGCGCAACGCCGCAAGCGGTGGCGGCTTCGTGGCACCTTCGTCACGCCGGCGCGTGGCGCCGGGAGCGGCGGCCTCATCTGCCATGGTGGGTTCCTGTCGAGGCACGTACCCCGGGGGTCGCCCGCGAGGCTCCACTTTCGATCTCGATGGAGATCGCCATGCCGCCTGCGCAACCCGCTCTCTTGACGCTCCTCATCGTGCGCTGGCTCGTGATCACCGGCATGATGGTGGGGCGCGCGCGGACGAAATACAAGCTGCACCCTCCCGCCGCCATGGGCGATCCCGGCTTCGGGTGTGCCGTCATCCGGGTGACGGCGCCAACCGGAGTCGTGCGCGCGCCAGGGCCCGCGTGATCGTATCCACCGGGGCGCGCCGTCCGCTTCGCGTAAAATGGAAGGTCGATTCCGACCTGCGATGTCACCGCCATGAACGCCCCGCTCCCCGCCGCCTCGCTCCTCACCACCGTCGAACTCGCCCCGCGCGATCCGATCCTCGGCGTTACCGAGGCCTTCGTTGCCGACTCGAATCCGAAGAAGGTCAACCTCGGAGTGGGCGTATACAACGACGACAACGGCAAGCTGCCGGTGCTCGAATGCGTGCAGCGCGCCGAGCAGGCAATCGTCGCCAAGAACGCGCCGCGCGGCTACCTGCCGATCGACGGCCTCGCCGCCTACGATCGCGCCGTGCAGGCGCTCCTCTTCGGCGCGGACAGCACGGTCGTCAAGGACGGACGCGCGGTGACCGTGCAGGCGCTGGGCGGAACCGGCGCCCTGCGCGTCGGCGCCGACTTCCTGCGCCGTTTCGCGCCCAAGGCCAGCGTGTGGATCAGCGATCCCTCCTGGGAGAATCACCGCGCGCTCTTCGAAAACGCCGGTTTCGATGTCGCCACGTACGCGTACTACGATCCCGCGACCCGCGGCCTCGACTTCGACGGGATGCTGGCGTCGCTCGCGAAGATCCCTGCGGGCGACATCGTCGTCCTCCATGCCTGCTGCCACAATCCGACCGGCGTCGATGCCACGCCGGCGCAGTGGGAGCGCATCCTCTCGGTGGTGCGCGAGCGCGGCCTGGTACCGTTCCTCGACATGGCGTACCAGGGTTTCGCCGACGGGATCGATGCCGACGGCGCCATCGTGCGCCGATTCGCCGCGACTCCCGGCCCGCTCTTCGTGTCGAGCTCGTTCTCGAAGTCCTTCTCGCTGTACGGCGAGCGCGTCGGCGCGCTGTCGATCGTGACCGCCAGCAAGGACGAGGCCGCCCGCGTGCTCTCGCAGGTGAAGCGCGTCGTGCGCGCCAACTATTCCAATCCGCCCACGCGTGGCGGCGAGATCGTCGCCATGACGCTCGCCTCCCCGGAGTTGCGTGCGCTGTGGGAGAGCGAACTCGGCGGCATGCGCGAGCGCATCAAGAAGATGCGCGCCCTTCTCGTCGAGCGGCTCACCGCGCGACTCCCCGGCCGCGATTTCGGCTACATGCTCGCGCAGCGCGGGATGTTCTCGTACTCGGGGTTGAGCAAGGAGCAGGTGAAGCGGCTGCGCAGCGAGTTCTCGATCTACGCGGTCGACACCGGGCGCATCTGCGTCGCGGCACTCAATACCGGCAACGTCGACTACGTGGCCGACGCGATGGCGAAGGTGTGGGCGTAGCGTGGCCGACATCGCATTTTGACGTCCCGGCGATATGCGTTACAATTGTCGACTGTCCCAAGCGGGAATAGCTCAGTTGGTAGAGCGCAACCTTGCCAAGGTTGAGGTCGCGAGTTCGAGACTCGTTTCCCGCTCCAGATTCTCGAAGGGAGAGCGCACGCCGGCTCTCCCTTTTGGTTTAGGGCGCTGATCGCGCGACCCGCGCAAGCGGAGCACAGGTCTCGCCGCACCCTTGGCGGGGTGGCAGAGTGGTCATGCAGCGGCCTGCAAAGCCGTCTACGCCGGTTCGATTCCGACCCCCGCCTCCAGAACGCACTATGAGAACCCGCCGCAATGGCGGGTTTTTCGCTCTTGGAAAGCGCTCGTCACGATGCCGGTGAGACCTGATCGGCACGGTCAATTCGGCTGCTCATCGTGGTAACGGAGGTGGTAAGAATGGTGGTAACCGGTTCCGCGCTCGCGTGTGCCTGCCCGTGCCCGGCGACCCCAGCACAAACCATCCGCAAGATCCAAGCTCCAGCACGCCAAGGCCAATGCCCGCGGCTTTCGCAATTACGAGAGCTACCGCATCGCCATCCAGTTTCACTGCGGAAAGCTTGACCTTGATCACACGGACTGCGCCCCGTGAGCGGTAACCGGATTACTCATACGCAATCCGGTCCACTGAATTCATCCAATGAACGGCTTCGTACGGTCTGATAGACTCACGCTACTGTTCATATAACTCATACACGGGGACGTCCCATGTTTCTTCATGCGGCCTTTCGTCGCCGGACCGTCACGTTCGCTGCAGTGATTTCCTTGCTTGCCCCGACGGTCACGCAGGCATGCACATCGCTTCTTTACACGGACGCAAATGGGGCGCCGTACGCGGGCAGGACCATGGAGCTGTCCATGGAGCTCCCCTACCACGTTGCCTATGTTCCTGCCGGCCAGCGCTTTGCCTCAAAGGTAAGCGGCAATGAGGCATTGAATTTTGCTGTCCGCAATGGGTTCATCGGCGTGGGAGTGCCCGATCCCATGGACGGCAAGCTGAAGTTCGTGCAAGGCGTGAACGACAAGGGTCTTACCTTTGCGTTGCTCGCCTATGCGAGTTCGGATGGCCCGGCCGACCAAATCAAGAAAACGCGCGCGGTCTTGAGCGCCATCGATCTGGGCGCCTGGACACTATCGCAGATTGCAACCGTCGCCGAAGTCAAGGCGGCGCTGCAGCGCCAGCCTGTGCTCACCACGGCGCTGCTGCCCTTCGGCCTGCTCAAGACGCCCTTCCACTACACGCTCCACGATGCCACAGGAGCCTCGATCGTCATCGAATTCGCCAACGGAAAGGAGCAGGTCCACGACAACCCTGTCGGTGTCATGACCAACGGCCCCGAGTTCCCGTGGCACATGACGAATCTCAACAACTACACGTTCTTTACCAATATCGACCAATCGCGCCTGACCATCGCCGGCCGAGAGTTCAAACAACCGGACTCCGGCATCGCCACCGTGGCCTTGCCCGCATCGAATACGTCGGTGGGCCGATTCGTTCGCGCCACCTACTACTCGCATTTTGCCGAGAAGAAGACGACACCGGATGCCGCGCTTCATACGCTGGCGCACATCATGAACAATTTCGATCGGCCACGCGGCATCACGATCGACAATCGCCTCTACGATAGTTCTGCCGAAATTTCGGCCCCTGGAGTCACCGGCGAACCGCTCTATACGTCGGAGTACACGTCGTGGACCACGTTGACCGACTTGCGGCGTCGCACCCTGCACATTCGCGTTTATGACGGCCTCAACTACGTGCGCTTCGATGTCGACGAACTCGTGCGGCGGTCCGGGTCCGTCCCGCGCACTGCAACGCTGAAGAGTATGGCTGGCATCATCGATGGCACGGCGGCGCTGCTCGCAGCCAAATAGTCGGGCGGGTGAGTCATCGCAACAAGGCAGTGCAGATGGCGGGGTCGCGCTTCCTCCTCGCACCCTCACGCAGCCAGCGGTCAAAACGTGCTTGGGCGGCTCCTGACAGACGCTCGCCGGTCGCGACGGCGTCATGACTCGACTGGAGCCGATGCGTACTCGTGCAACTCGAGGTAGTAGGTGTGCACAGCTGCCACGATGATCGCAGCCGACCAGCCCATGGACAGCGAGCCGACAATGCCCTGCATGGCGGACAACACGTCATGCCCCTTGGCCGGCAAATAGTTGGCAAAGCCCAGCGTGGAGAAGCACGACAGCGAGAAGAAGAGCGCCGAATGGAAGTCAGCGAAAGTGCTCGTCCACAAATACATGAACGCCCATCAGTAGTGTCCGGTTAACGCGTGATGCGCGTTCTGCAAGTAACTGATTGATTGAGGCAATGAGCCATTTTTTGCGTGTCTCCGATTTGAACGCGGATTTGCGCGAACCTGTCGCCTTCTCGGGCGCAGGGGAGACGCATGCACGTCGGCAAATTGGTGTTCGCGCAGTTGATGGAGCATCTGCCTTGGAAGACCTTCGGCCGCATCGTCGAACGGTACGGCGGCGATCATCGCGTGCGCGAATTCAGTTGCGCCCAGCAGTTCCGCTGCATGGCGTTCGCGCAGCTCACCTATCGCGAGAGCCTGCGCGACCTCGCGACCTGCCTGCGGGCGCAGTCGGCCAAGCTCTACCATCTGGGCCTGCGCGGAGCCGTCGCCCGCAGCACGCTGGCGGACGCGAACGAAGCGCGCGACTGGCGCATCTACGCCGAGTTTGCCCAACATCTGATTCGGATCGCGCGCCGGCTCTACCTCGAGGAGCCGTTTGGCGTGGACCTCAAGGACACGGTCTACGCCCTCGATTCCACGACCATCGATCTGTGCTTGTCGGTGTTTCCGTGGGCACCTTTCCGGTCGACCAAGGCGGCGATCAAGTTGCATACGCTGATCGATCTGCGCGGCAACATCCCGACCTTCATCCAGATCAGCGACGGCAAACTGCACGATGTCAACGTGTTGGACGACTTGCTGCCCGAACCCGGCGCCTTCTACGTCATGGACCGGGGCTATCTCGATTTCGAGCGCTTGCACCGCTGGCACTTGGCCGGCGCCTTCTTCGTCACCCGCGCGAAGTCCAACCTCAAGGCCAAGCGCCGTTACTCCCATCCCGTAGACCGTTCGACCGGACTGATTTGCGATCAGACCATCGCCCTCACCGTGCATTACTCCAAGGCCGGCTATCCCGATGCGCTGCGCCGTATTCGCTTCAAGACCGACGACGGCAAGACGCTGGTGTTCCTGACCAACAATTTCACGCTGCCGGCCTTCACTATCACCGAGCTCTACCGCTGTCGCTGGCAGGTCGAACTCTTCTTCAAGTGGATCAAGCAGCATTTGCGGATCAAGACTTTCTTCGGGACTTCCGAGAATGCGGTCAAGTCTCAGGTGTGGATCGCGGTCAGCGTCTACGTGCTGGTCGCCATCGTGCGCAAGCGCCTGCAACTCGACACCTCGCTGTACGAAACGCTACAGATCCTGAGCCTGACCCTATTCGAGACAACCCCGTTGGATCAACTGCTTACGCTTGCATCGCCTGATGCACTACTGCCCGATTTCTCCAACCAACTGAATCTATTCGAATGTTAACCGGACACTACTGAACGCCCATATCAACGACTGCAGGAAGGCGAGGATCAATAGCGACGTGGCGATCAGGCCTACCTGCAGCGACGCACCCACGCGGGTGAGCGCCTTGCCTGAGGCGCGTGCGTGACGGCGGACTTCGAGCGCACCGAGCGTCGCTGCCATCTGCAGACTGATCGTGAAACCGAACATCACGACAGCCAGAAACAATTGATTAGGAAGGTCGTAGCTCATGGCGATCGTGACAAGGCGTCGTGACGGGAGCGTGCATTGAAGCACACTCGACGTCGGATGGACGGCAACCGTCAGCGGGTCTTCATTGACGACATCGAGCGGAAGTCGTTAAGCCTGGGCGTTCGCCGATTCATGCCGTGGACGCAAAGCCATGCAAGCACGAGGTTTGGCGCTCCGGTGCCGCCCGCTTTCCGACGCAATGATATCGAAGGGAGAGCGCACGCGGGCTCCGGTTCGATTCCGACCCCTCAATCCAGCAGCGCCACCGCCGTCGGCGCGTCGGCTTTGCCCAGTGCCAGTTCCTCGAATTCGACGACGTTGTCGACCTCGGTTCCCATCGCGATGTTGGTCGCGCGCTCGAGGATGATCTCGATTACCACTGGGACGCGGTACTCGGCCATCCAGCGCGCCGCCTGCTGGAGCGCGGGATCGATCTCCTCCTGCCGCTCGACGCGAACGGCCTTGCAGCCCAGCCCTTCGGCGACCTTCACGTGATCGACGCTGTAGCCTCCCGCCTCCGGCGAATTGATGTTCTCGAAGGCGAGCGACACGCAGTAATCCATGTCGAAACCGCGCTGGGACTGGCGGATGAGTCCGCGGTACGCGTTGTCGACGACGACGTGGATGTACGGGAGCTTGAACCGTGCGCCGACGGCGAGTTCCTCGATCATGAACTGGAAATCGTAATCGCCTGAGAGCGCAACGATCCGGCGCGTCGGATCGGCGACGCGAACGCCGAGCGCCGCGGGAATGGTCCGGCCGAGCGGGCCGGCCTGACGATCGCCGCGATGTCCACCGCCTGAAAGTCCTCCTTGTGCAGCCGCGCGCGAGGCGCCTGGCCGGTGACGCACAGGATCGGAATGGAGTCCGCGGCGGCCGAGTACAGGCCGGTGATCATGTCGGTGCCCGCAGGGCCCGAGGTGCCGATGCACACGCCGATGTTGCCCGCGACCGCACGCGTGTAGCCCTCGGCCATGTGCGAGGCACCCTCGACGTGCCGCGCGAGGATGTGCGTGATGCTCGCGCGCGCGTTCAGCGCGGAGTACAGCGGATTGATGGCGGCGCCGGGTACGCCGAACGCAACGGTAACGCCCTCGCGTTCGAGCACGTGAACCGCGGCATCGATGGCTCGCATCCTGGTCATGCGTCACCTCGAAGCATCTTTGGAAACGATCGTCACGTCGGTGCCGGCGCACCCTGCGCCGCGATCGACTGCGCGAGGAGCTTGGTCAGCGCGTAGACCGCGTCGATGTGCGGCGTCGGCGTATGCGTGAGTCGCCCCAATTCCACGACTGACCCGACCAGTGCTTCGATCTCC
>JBDHRR010000011.1:0-47156 GCA_039807685.1 Burkholderiales bacterium | reverse complement strand
CGCCGCAGCGGCGGGACGGGCCGGAGCCACCTTCGGCGCGGCGGCCGCGGGGGCGGGCGTGGCACCGCCGGCGGGCGACTTGGCTGCCGCATCGGTCGGCGCCGGTGGTGCCGCATGCGCCTCGGTGTCGATGATCGCGATGACCTCGCCGCCGGTCACGGTGGCGCCGTCCGGCTTCACGATCTCGACCAGCGCGCCGTCTGCGGGCGCCGGCAATTCGAGGACCACCTTGTCGGTCTCGACGTCGATGAGATTCTCGTCGCGGGCGACGGCGTCGCCGGCCTTCTTGTGCCAACTGACGAGCGTGGCCTCCGAGACCGACTCGGGAAGCTGCGGGACCTTGACTTCGATGCGCATGGGAAGCCTTGTGCGTTGTCGCCCCGACGCGCGCCGCGCGGCGCGTGACGGATCGTGATCGTGACCTAGTGCCGAGTCCGCCCGCCGCCTAGTGCGCGATCACCATTTCGCCCGACTTCAAGTCGGTGGCGAAGGCGTCCTCGATGACCTGCTGCTGCTCGGCGTGGTGTTTCTGCGCGTAGCCGACCGCGGGCGATGCCGAGATCGGCCGTCCCGCGTAGGCCAGCACCATCGCCTTTGGCGTGTCGGCGCGCAGGTACGCGCGCAGTCGATACCAGGCCCCCTGATTCTGCGGCTCCTCCTGCACCCAGACGACCTCCTTGGCCTTGGGGAAGCGCTCGAGCGCCTGCCGGAAATCGGCGTGCGGGAACGGGTACTGCTGTTCGAGACGGACGATCGCGATGTTGTCGATCTTCTGGTCGCGCCGGTGCGCGGCGAGCTCGTAGTAGACCTTGCCCGAACAGGCGAGCACCCGCGTGACCTTCTTGGGATCGAGCTTGTCGACCTCGCCGATCACCGTCTGGAAGCCGCCGCGCGCGAGGTCGTCGAGCGACGAGACCGCCTCCTTGTGCCGCAGCAGGCTCTTCGGACTCATCACGACGAGCGGCTTGCGGTACTTGCGCAGCATCTGTCGACGCAGCATGTGGAACACCTGTGCGGGCGTCGACGGCACGCAGACCTGCATGTTGTGCTGCGCGCACAGCTGCAGGAAGCGCTCGGGGCGCGCCGACGAATGCTCGGGCCCCTGCCCTTCGTAACCGTGCGGCAGCAGCAGCACGAGGCCGCTGATGCGGCCCCACTTCACTTCGCCGGCGCTGATGAACTGGTCGATCACGACCTGCGCGCCGTTGACGAAGTCACCGAACTGCGCCTCCCAGATCACGAGGCGGTGCGGATCCGACGTCGAGTAGCCGTACTCGAAGGCGACCACGGCCTGCTCGGTCAGCACCGAGTCGATGATCTCGCAGGTCGGCTGGTCGTCCTTGAGGTGCTGGAGCGGAATGTAGTCACCCTCGTCCCAGCGCACCCGGTTCTGGTCGTGCAGCACCGAGTGACGGTGCGAGAACGTGCCGCGGCCGACGTCCTCGCCGGAGAGTCGAACGCCGTAGCCGTCGTCGAGGAGCGTCGCGTAGGCGAGCGTCTCGCCCATGCCCCAGTCGAGCGGTAGCGCGCCTTCGCCCATCGCCTTGCGGTCGGCGATGACCTTGGCGGCGCGCGGGTGCAGCTTGAAGCTCTCGGGGACCACGGCGAGCCGTGCCGCGAGCGCTTCCAGCGTTGCCTTGGGCACGGCGGTCGCGACGTTGTCCGACCAGTGCCGGCCGACGTACGGAGACCAGTCGATCGTGAATGGCGACTTGTAATTCGACAGGATCGTCTTGTTGGTGTGTTGCCCCTTGTCCATCGCGGCGCGATACGTCGTCACCAGCGCGTCGGCGTCAGCAGCGGAGACGATGCCGTCGCGCTCGAGCGCCTCCGCGTACAGCTTGCGCGTCCCCGGGTGCTGGGCGATGCGCCGGTACATCAGCGGCTGCGTGAGCAGCGGCTCGTCGGCCTCGTTGTGACCCAGGCGCCGGAAGCACACGAGGTCGATGAAGATGTCCTTGTGGAAGCGCTGGCGATATTCGAGCGCGAGATCGATCGCGAGCAGCGCCACTTCCGGATCGTCACCATTGACGTGCAGTACCGGCGCCTCGATCATCTTCGCGATGTCGGTGCAAAAGCGGGTGCCGCGGACGTCGCGGGGATCGGAGGTCGTGAAGCCGATCTGGTTGTTGACGACGAGGTGAATGGTGCCGCCGGTGCCGAAGCCCCGGGTCTGTGCCATGTTGAGGCACTCCTGATTCACCCCCTGGCCGGACATCGCTGCATCGCCGTGGATGAGCAGCGGCAGCACGTGGTCGCCCTGCACGTCGCCGCGGCGGTGCTGGCGTGCGCGCACCGACCCCTCGACGACCGGGTTGACGATCTCGAGATGCGATGGATTGAACGCGAGGGTGAGGTGCATCGGGCCGCCCGGCGTCGACACGTCGGACGAAAAGCCCTGGTGGTACTTGACGTCCCCGGCGGGGAGATCCTGTGCGGCCTTGCCTTCGAACTCCGAGAAGAGATCGGCAGGCATCTTGCCCAGGATGTTCACCAGGACGTTGAGGCGGCCGCGGTGCGCCATGCCCATGACGATCTCGTTCACGCCGCCGGCCCCCGCCCGCGAGATCAGGCGGTCGAGCATCGGGATCATGGTGTCGGCACCCTCGCCCGAGAAGCGCTTCTGGCCGACGTACTTGGTGTGCAGGTAGCGCTCGAGCGTCTCGGCGGCGGTGAGCCGCTCGAGAATCTGCTTGCGCTCGGCGACGGAGTACGACGGTCGCGAGCGGATCGGCTCGAGGCGCTCCTGAAAGAAACGCCGCGTCGCGGTGTCGGTGATGTACATGTACTCGGCACC
The DNA here is from genome assembly GCA_039807685.1 of Burkholderiales bacterium. Taxonomy (GTDB): domain Bacteria; phylum Pseudomonadota; class Gammaproteobacteria; order Burkholderiales; family Casimicrobiaceae; genus VBCG01. Next base: position 44,359 of record JBDHRR010000011.1, on the reverse strand, counting down.
GAGCGTGCGCGTGTACGTCTCGGCGAGCGAGGTCACGACGTCGCGCAGTCGCATCCGCTGCGGGCCGGCACGGTACGAGCCCACATCGAACTCGGTGTCCATGTCGCCCTCGGTGAAGCCGTGCGTCGCGAGGTCGAGGTCGGGCACGTAATCGGGCGCGTGTTGCTTCAGCGGATCGAGATCCGCAACGAGCATGCCGAGCGTGCGGTACTTGCTGATGAGGCGCAGCACGAGCACCTGCTTGCGCATCGTGGTGGCATCGACCATCGCGCCCTGCACGCGGCGGTTGCGGGCGAGCTCGACGAACGACGCCAGTACCGGACCGTGCGCGACGTCGTCGGCGCCGCCGCGCAACTCGTCGAAATACGTGCGCCAGTCGGCGTCCACACTCGCCGGGTCGACGAGGTAGCGCTCGTAGAGATCCTCGATGAATGGAGCGTTGGCGCCGAAGAGAGTGCTGGTGCCTTGGAGTTCCTGCATCACGCCCATGGCGTCACCTCGTGGAGTTGCAGTGGCGGGGTCCCGGCGGCGACGTCAGACGCGCTGCGCGAGCGGAACCACGGAGCGGCGCGGCGAGCCGGTGTAGAGCTGCCGCGGCCGGCCGATCTTGTACTCGGGGTCGGCGACCATCTCGTTCAGCTGCGCGATCCAGCCAACCGTGCGGGCGAGCGCGAAGATCGCAGTGAAGAGCTGCACCGGAATGCCGATCGCCCGCTGCACGATCCCCGAGTAGAAGTCGACGTTGGGGTAGAGCTTGCGCTCCACGAAATAATCGTCCTCGAGCGCGATCTTCTCGAGCGCCATGGCCAGCTTGAACAGCGGGTCGTCGTGCAACCCCAGCTCGTTCAGCACCTCGTAACACGTCTCGCGCATGAGCTTGGCGCGGGGGTCGTAGTTCTTGTAGACGCGGTGGCCGAAGCCCATCAGCTTGACGTTCGACGACTTGTCCTTGACCTTGGCGATGAACTCGCCGATCTTGGCAACGCCACCCTGGGCCTGGATCTCGTAGAGCATGTTGAGCGCCGCCTCGTTGGCACCGCCGTGCGCCGGTCCCCACAGACAGGCCACCCCGGCGGCGATCGCCGCGAACGGGTTGGTGCCCGACGACGCGCACATGCGCACGGTCGACGTCGACGCGTTCTGCTCGTGATCCGCGTGAAGGATGAAGAAGCGGTCGAGCGCGCGCACCAGGACCTCGTTGACCTCGTACGGCCCGCACGGCGTCGCGAACATCATGCGCATGAAGTTGCCGGCGTACGAGAGCTCGTTCTGCGGATAGATGTACGGCTGCCCGACCGAGTACTTGTACGACATCGCGACCAGCGTCGGCATCTTGGCGATGAGGCGAATCGCCGAGATCTCACGCTGCCGCGCATCGTGCAGGTTGATCGAGTCGGGATAGAACGCGGATAGCGCGCCCACCAGGCCGGTCAGGATCGCCATCGGATGCGCGTCGCGGCGAAAGCCGCGCAGGAAGAACTGCATCTGCTCGTGGACCATGGTGTGCCGCATCACGACCGGCACGAACGCCTCCTTTTGTGCCGGGGTCGGCAACTCGCCGTACAGCAGGAGGTGGCAGGTTTCGAGGAAGTCGCAGCGCGTCGCCAGTTCCTCGATGGGATACCCGCGGTAGAGCAACTCCCCCTTGTCGCCGTCGATGTAGGTGATCGCCGAACTGCACGACGCCGTCGACAGGAAACCCGGGTCGTAGGTGAATTTGCCGGTCTTGCCGTACAGCGGCCGGATGTCGATCACCTGCGGTCCCACGCTTCCGGACAGCACCGGGAGGGTGACCGCCGGCGAGCCGTCAGAGAAATTGATGGTGGCGGTACGTTCGGTCATGACGTCGGGACTCCAGAGGGCGGTTCGGGATGACTCACCGGCAGGCGAGCGGTCTGGTATTACGCAACTGCGTGACGAGCGGTGCAACCCTGGCGTCGGCCGGCTCCTGGCGGCCGGCGATGAGGTCCCACAGCTCGCCATCGGGCAATTCGAGCAACGCATCGAGCATGGCGACCTCGTCCTCGGTGATCGCGCTGCCGCGCGACGCAAGGAAACGCGACAGCACGAGGTCGTTCTCCAGCATTCCCCGTCGGCAGCGCCAGGTGATGCGCTTCAAGCGATCGGTGGCGATGGCTGCCATGTCGTGGCGGCCGTTCACACCGCGCGCTTCACCATGATTCCCTTGATCTTGCCGATCGCGAGCGCGGGATTGAGACCCTTCGGACACACATCGGTGCAGTTCATGATCGTGTAGCAGCGAAAGAGCCGATACGGATCCTCGAGATTGTCGAGGCGCGCCTCGAGATCCTGATCGCGGGTGTCGGCGATGAAGCGATACGCGTTGAGGAGGCCGGCAGGCCCCACGAATTTGTCGGGGTTCCACCAGAACGACGGGCACGCCGTGCTGCAGCAGGCGCACAGGATGCACTCGTACAACCCGTCGAGCTCCTCGCGATCCTCGGGCGACTGCAGGCGCTCCTTTTCCGGCGGCGGCGTGTCGTTGACGAGATACGGCTTGATCGAGTGGTACTGCTTGAAGAACGGGGTCATGTCCACGATGAGGTCGCGGACCACCGGCTGGCCAGGTAGCGGCCGCAGCTCCACCGGTTCCTTCAAAGTCTTCAGGTTGGTGATGCAGGCGAGCCCGTTCTTGCCGTTGATGTTCATCGCATCCGACCCGCACACGCCCTCGCGGCAACTGCGGCGGAACGACAGCGAGTCGTCCTGCTCCTTCAAGCGCATCAAGGCATCGAGGAGCATCCGGTCGGTCGGCGCGAGCGCCACGTCGTACTCCTGCATGTACGGCTTGGCATCCTTCTCCGGGTCGTAACGATAGATACGAAACTTCATGGCAGCAGAGTCTTCGGTGCAGCGGCCGGGGATTCGCCGCCGGATATGGACTGGGCCAACTTCGGCATGGTCAGTACGTGCGTGTCTTCGGCGGGAACGAATCCACCGAGATCGGCTTCAGATTGACCGGCTTGTAATCGAGGCGATTCCCGTCGCGATACCACAGCGTGTGCTTGAGCCAGTCGGTATCGTTGCGCTCCGGGTAGTCGCTGCGCGCCTGCGCCCCGCGCGACTCGCGGCGCGCCTCCGCCGACACCACCGTCGCCTTGGCGGTCTCGATCAGGTTGTCGAGCTCGAGCGCCTCGACGCGCGCAGTATTGAAAACCTTGCTCTTGTCCTTGATCGCGCTCCGCGCGACGCGCTGCTCGATCTCCAGCACCTTGGTCACGCCTTCCGCGAGCAGCGCCTGATTGCGGAACACGCCGCAATGCGACTGCATCACCTTGCGCAGGGTATGCGCAACGTCGGGGACCGACTCACCGGAGGCGGCGCCATCGAGGCGCGCGAGCCGCGCTCGTGACAGGTCGCCGGCATCGCGCGGCAACTCGCGGTGCGCCTGCGCCGGATAGTTCTGGGCGACGATGTGCCCACCCGCGGAATGGCCGAAGACGAGGAGGTCGAGCAGCGAATTGGTCCCGAGGCGATTGGCGCCATGCACCGACACGCAGGCGCATTCGCCGACCGCGTACAGACCGGGAACCGGGGTGCTGTGATAGCCGTCGCGCGGCGCGACGACCTGCCCGTGGATGTTGGTCGGAATGCCGCCCATCTGGTAATGGATCGTCGGTACGACCGGGATCGGCTCGCGGATCGGATCGACGTTGGCGAACTTGATGGCGATCTCGCGGATCGACGGCAGTCGCTTCATGATCACCTCGGGACCCAGGTGATCGAGCTTGAGCAGGAGGTGATCCTTGTGCTCGCCGACGCCGCGCCCTTCCTTGATCTCCTGGTCCATCGACCGCGAGACGACGTCGCGCGAGGCGAGGTCCTTCAGGTTCGGTGCATAGCGCTCCATGAAGCGCTCGCCGTTGGCATTGAGGAGGATGCCGCCCTCGCCGCGCACGCCTTCGGTGATGAGCACGCCCGCGCCGGCCACACCGGTCGGATGGAATTGCCAGAATTCCATGTCCTCGAGCGGCAGGCCGGCGCGCGCCACCATGCCCAGGCCATCGCCCGTATTGATGAAGGCATTGGTCGACGCCGCGAAAATGCGGCCGGCGCCACCGGTGGCGAGGATCGTGACCTTGGCCTGCAGGATCCACACCTCGCCCGTTTCCATCTCGTAGGCGACCACGCCGAGGACGTCGCCGTCGGCGTTGCGGACGAGGTCGAGCGCCATCCACTCGACGAAGAACTGGGTGCGGGCGCGCACGTTGCGCTGGTAGAGCGTGTGCAGCATCGCGTGGCCGGTACGGTCGGCCGCGGCACAGGCGCGCTGCACGGGCTTCTCGCCGAAGTTGGCCGAATGTCCGCCGAACGGACGCTGGTAGATGGTGCCGTCGGCGTTGCGGTCGAACGGCATGCCGAAGTGCTCGAGCTCGTAGACCACGCGCGGCGCCTGCCGGCACATGTACTCGATGGCGTCCTGATCGCCCAGCCAGTCCGACCCCTTGATGGTGTCGTACATGTGCCACAACCAGTGGTCTTCGGACATGTTGCCGAGCGACGCACCGATGCCGCCTTGCGCCGCCACCGTATGCGAACGCGTGGGAAAGACCTTGGAGAGTACCGCCACCGAAAGACCCGCCTCGGCGAGCTGCAGCGAGGCGCGCATGCCCGAACCGCCGGCGCCGACGATCACCGCATCGAAGCGGCGCACCGGAAGCGAGGCGGCCACCTGAACCGAACGAGCGTCAGCGCTCATGGCCACAGCACCCGCAAGGTCCAGCCGATGTACGCCACCAGCACGGTGGCGAGCACCGCCAGGACGGGAATGCGCAATGCGGTGGGCTTCACGTAATCCATGCTGATGTTGCGCACGCCGATCCAGGCGTGCCACAGGAGAGCGAGCATGAAGACGAAGCTCGCAATGCGAAAGAGCTCGTTGGCGAACGTCGCCTGCCACGCCGCGCGATCGAGACCGCCGAACCACAGCAGGAGGAAGAGGACGAGCACGGTGTACGCGGCCATGATCACCGCAGTGACGCGTTGCACCAGCCAGTCGCGCCAGCCGTAGTGCGCTCCCACCGGAATCCGCTGGTCGCTCACCATAGCCGGATCGCCACGCCGAGCGTGAGCAGGAGCGAGATGACGAGAACGGTTGCGGCACTCGTCCGCGATGACTTGAGTTGCATGCCGATGTGCAGATCCTGGATGACGTGCCGGATGCCGGCAAGCAGGTGATGCAGGTATGCCCAGGCGAGAGCGAGCATCACGAGCTTGACGAAGGGTTGCGCGAGCGCGCTACGTGTCGCCTCCCACCCCTGCGCCGAGGCAAGCGCGTGCTGGGTGACCCACAGGACGAAGGGGATGCCGATCAGGAACAGCAGCGCACCCGAAATTCGATGGAGCACCGAAACGATGGCCGGTACGGGCTGCCGGATGCGCAGGAGATTGAGGTAGATCGGGCGTGGCTTGGCGACGGGTCGGTCGAGGGCAGCCATCGTGGGCGGAATCCTTGGAAGCCGGCGTCGCGGGACTCACTGACCTGTCCACGCCGCCGATCGTTGATCGTGATGCGCAGGCCCGAAGTATAGCGCCGTGGCCCGCCGCCCCCCAAGATGGCATTTGACGCCTCGGGTGGCGCGACCGCTACCAGAGCTCGTTGAGGTAGTGGTGATCCCGCGTGACGCACAGCCCGCGCCGCACCTCGACCGGTCGATCGCCGTAGGTGAGCGTCAGGCGGTCGACGGCGAGCAGCGGCGCCCCCACCGCGGTGTCGAGGAGGTCGGCCGTGACCGCGTCGGCCGCGACCGCGTGGATCTTCTCCTGCGCCTTCAGCATGCGCACTCCGAACTCGCTCTCGAAGAACGCGTACATCGACCCGCGATACGCGTCGTAGCGCGCTTTGGTGAGGCCGCGGAACAGCGCCGCCGGCAGCGTGATCTCATCGAGCACCACCGGGATCGCTGCGAAATCGAGGATCCGGCGCAGCGTCAGCACCGCCTCGCCGGGCTTCAGTGCGAGCAAACGGGCGACGTCGGCGGTGGGCTTGCCGCGGCGAACGTCGAGGAGGCGCCGGCGCGGCGCGAGCGCGGCGCCCTCGTTCGGGCGAATGCGCAGGAAGCGGAAGACCGACGTTCGCTCCTCGGTATGCGTCGCGACGAAGGTGCCCTTTCCCTGCCGCCGGACGACGAGGTTGTCGGCGGCGAGCGCGTCGATCGCCTTGCGCACCGTGCCCTGCGACACCGCGTAACGGCGGGCAAGTTCCATTTCGGACGGAATCGCCTCACCCGGTTGCCATTCGCGGGCTTCCAAGCTGCGCTCGAGCAAGGCCTTGATCTGCAGGTACAGCGGCGCGAACGAGGGGGCGGTCGGAGCGGTCACCCGGGGATTATGCGATCGAGGCATGTGCATTGTCTAACTGATGTCTTCTATCTTATATCTGACATATGACTTCGTTGACACCCCCTCGCCGACGGCAGTAGAATTCGCCCCGCAACCCGCGTCGGCCCCAGTCGAGTCACGGCACGCCGACTGCGTTGCTCGTGCCGACGCCCGGCGCGTCTGGTCGCGGTCGGCGCCGGAAGCAGCGCAATGCGGCCGCAGTCAACTCGGCGCCGACGGCGCCCCCCCGCCATCCTTACCGGAGTCTCACCCATGAAAGCACCCGTCCGCGTCACCGTCACCGGTGCTGCCGGCCAGATCGGCTACGCCCTCCTCTTCCGCATTGCGGCCGGCGAGATGCTCGGCAAGGACCAGCCGGTCATTCTCCAGCTTCTCGAGCTGCCGATCGACAAGGCGCAGGCCGCCTTGAACGGCGTGATGATGGAACTCGAGGACTGCGCCTTCCCGCTCCTCGCCGGCATGTCAGGCACCAGCGACCCCAAGCTCGCCTTCAAGGATGCCGACTACGCGCTCCTCGTCGGCGCCAAGCCGCGTGGGCCGGGAATGGAGCGCAAGGACCTGCTCATGGAGAACGCCCGTATCTTCATCGAGCAAGGCAAGGCGCTCGACGCCGTGGCCTCGCGCCGCATCAAGGTGCTGGTCGTGGGCAATCCTGCGAACACCAACGGGTACATCGCGATGAAGTCAGCGCCGTCGCTCCCGCAGAAGAACTTCACGGCAATGATGCGCCTCGACCACAACCGGGCGCTCTCGCAGCTCGCCAGCAAGGCGGCGGTGGCGGTGGGTGACATCGACAAGCTCGTCGTCTGGGGCAATCACTCGCCGACCATGTATCCCGATTACCGTTTCGCGACGGCGGGCGGCCGCAGTCTCAAGGCGCTGATCGACGACGAGAACTGGAACCGCAACGAGTTCCTGCCGCGCGTGGGCAAGCGCGGGGCGGTGATCATCGAGGCGCGTGGCCTGTCCTCGGCGGCGTCGGCGGCCAACGCGGCGATCGATCACATGCGCGACTGGGTCCTGGGCAGCCACGGCAAGTGGGTGACGATGGGAATTCCCTCCGACGGCAGCTATCAGATCCCGGTCGATTACCTGTACGGCGTGCCGGTCACCACCGCCGACGGCGAGTACCACCGCGTGCTCGACCTCCCGATCGACGACTTCTCGCGCACGCGGATGAATGCGACGCTGAAGGAGCTCGAAGAGGAACGTGCCGGCGTCGCCGCGCTCCTCGGCTGAACACTCGTGGCCACGCCCAGCTCTTCGCGCGAGGCACTGCATGCAGGCATGAGCGCGCTGCCACCGGGCATGCGCGAAGCGCGCGCTGCCGTCCATTCCGGCGGCAGCCTGTTGCGAATCGCTGGCCACCCCATGAAAAGACGGTACCCGCCTCGTCTCGCCCTGCTGTCGGCCTGCGGACTCGCCCTACTCATGTCCGGCGTTGCGGCGCAGGACTACCCGAAACTCAAGGCCGGCCAATGGGAGATCACCGTCGACCGCGGCGCGGCCGCCAAGGGTCCGGCCTCGATGCGCAACACGATGTGCACCGACGATGCCGCGCAGCGCGACATGATCGCCAACGGCATGGGCATGTCACGTGAGCTGTGCACGCGCAACGAGTTCCGGCGCGACGGCGCCCGCTACGTCGGCACCGCGGAGTGCCGGCTCGGCGAGTCGCTGATGCAGTCGCGCTCGGTGATGACGCTCACCGGCGATACCGCCTATCGCATCGACATCTCGGCAACGTTCGATCCGCCGATGATGGGCATGAAGGAGTCGCGAACGGCGATCTCCGGTCAGTACGTCGGGCCGTGCCGCGACGGCCTCGTCCCCGGCGACATCATCGGTCCCAACGGACAGAAGGCCAATATCCGGAATCTCGGCACCGGGGCACCACCATCGCGCCTACCTGTCCCCACCGCTACCCCTACCGCACCCGCGAAAAAGGTCACGCCATGAGCCACAACCTCTTCGACACGTTCAAGGAATTCAAGTTGAGCAGCGGCGCCACCGGCCGCTACTACTCGCTGCCGGCGCTCGAGGCGTCCGGGATCGGCAAGATTTCGCGCCTGCCGGTGTCGATCCGCATCGTTCTCGAGTCGGTGCTGCGCAACTGCGACGGCAAGAAGGTCACCGAGGAGCACGTGAAGGCACTCGCCAACTGGCAGCCGAATGCCGAGCGCGTCGACGAGATCCCCTTCGTGGTCGCGCGCGTGGTGCTGCAGGACTTCACCGGCGTCCCGCTCCTGGTGGATCTCGCCGCGATGCGCAACGTCGCGCGCGACCTCGGCAAGGATCCGAAGGCGATCGAGCCGCTGGTGCCCGTCGATCTCGTCGTCGACCACTCGGTGATGATCGACTACTACGGCACCAAGGAGGCGCTCGAACTCAACATGAAGCTCGAGTTCGAACGCAACAACGAGCGCTACCAGTTCATGAAGTGGGGCATGCAGGCCTTCGACACCTTCGGCGTGGTCCCGCCCGGGGTCGGCATCGTGCACCAGGTCAATCTCGAATACCTCTCGCGCGGCGTATTCAAGAAGGACGGCATGTACTACTTCGACTCGCTCGTCGGCACCGACAGCCACACGACGATGGTCAACGGCGTCGGCGTGGTCGCCTGGGGCGTGGGCGGCATCGAGGCGGAGGCCGCGATGCTCGGGCAACCGCTGTACTTCCTCACGCCGGACGTGGTCGGCGTGGAATTGAGCGGCCGCCTGTCCGAGGGGATCACCGCCACCGACCTCGTGCTCGGCATCACGGAAATGCTGCGCAAGGAGAAGGTCGTCGGCAAGTTCGTCGAATTCTTCGGCGAGGGGACGGCCACCCTCTCGGTCCCCGACCGGGCGACGATCGGCAACATGTCGCCGGAATACGGCGCCACGATGGGCTATTTCCCGGTCGACCAGGCAACCGTCGACTACCTCGCGAACACCGGTCGCACGCCGGAGGAGATCGACGCCTTCACGTCGTACTTCAAGGCGCAGGGCATGTTCGGCATTCCCAAGGCCGGCAGCATCGACTACAGCAAGGTGGTGAAACTCGACCTCGGCACGATCCGGCCGTCGGTGGCCGGTCCCAAGCGTCCGCAGGATCGCATCGACCTCGGCAACCTGAAGGGCAAGTTCAGCGAACTCTTCAGCAAACCGGTCGCCGAGAACGGCTTCGCCAAGCCGGCGGCGGAGCTTGCCAAGCGCGTTGTCACCGCGCACGCCCGTCACGGCGCCGGTGCGGTCGACGACGCTTCGCTGCAACTCACCAACGGAACGGTGCCGCGCAACGAAGCCGAAATGGTCACCAATCGACCAACACCCGACGCCGGCGTCGGCGACTCGGCCAAGCGACCGCTGTCGATCGGTCACGGCGACGTACTGATCGCCGCGATCACCTCCTGCACCAACACGTCGAACCCGCAGGTGCTCCTCGCTGCGGGCCTCCTCGCCAAGAAGGCCGTCGAGCGTGGCCTGACCGTCGCCAGGCACATCAAGACCTCGCTCGCGCCCGGCTCGCGAACGGTTCCCGAGTACCTCGCCAAGGCTGGCTTGCTGCCCGCGCTGGAACAACTTGGATTCACCGTCGCCGCTTTCGGCTGCACCACCTGCATCGGCAACTCGGGCGATCTCGCTCCCGAGATCAACGACGCCGTCGTTGCCCACGATCTCGTCTGTGCCGCCGTGCTGTCGGGCAACCGCAATTTCGAGGCGCGCATCCACCCGAATATCAAGGCCAACTTCCTGATGTCGCCGCCGCTCGTCGTGGCGTACGCGATCGCGGGAACCGTGCTGCGCGACCTCACCACCGAGCCGCTCGGCATCGGCAAGGACGGGCAGCCCGTCTACCTCAGGGACATCTGGCCGACGTCGCACGAGATCGCCGCCGTATCGGCGTATTCCCGCGATCCCGAGGTCTATCGCCGGCTCTACGGCAACGTGGCCGAGGCGAATCCCATGTGGGGCAAGATCGCCGGCGCCAAGGGTGAAGTGTACGAATGGCCGAAGTCCACGTACATCGCCAAGCCGCCGTTCTTCGACGGCTTCACGCTGCAGCCCGGTTCGACGAGCGACATCAAGGGTGCTCGCGCCTTGGGGATCTTCGGCGATTCGGTCACCACCGATCACATCTCCCCTGCCGGGGCAATCAAGGAGAACTCGCCCGCCGGCAAGTGGCTGATCGCGCACGGTGTCCCCAAGGTCGATTTCAACAGCTACGGATCGCGCCGCGGCAATCACGAGGTGATGATGCGCGGCACTTTCGCGAACGTCCGGATCAAGAACCTCATGATCCCGGCGCGGCCCGACGGCACGCGCGAAGAAGGCGGCGTCACGCTCTTCCAGAGCGGGGGCGCAACCGGGGGCGAGAAGATGTTCATCTACGACGCCGCGATGAAGTACGTCGCGCAAGGCACGCCGACCGTCATCTTCGGTGGCGAGGAGTACGGCACCGGCAGTTCGCGCGACTGGGCCGCCAAGGGCACGCAGCTCCTCGGCGTCAAGGCGGTCATCGCCAAGAGCTTCGAGCGGATCCATCGCAGCAACCTGGTCGGGATGGGCGTGCTGCCGCTCCAGTTCAAGGGCACCGATACCGTCGCCTCGCTCGGCATCACCGGCAACGAGACGTTCGACATCGCGGTGCCCAAGCACATCCGGCCGCAACAGGACCTCACGCTGGTCATCCATCGCGCGGATGGCACCCGCAAGGAGGTCTCCGTCCTGTGCCGGATCGATACGCCGATCGAGGTGGATTACTACGATGGCGGCGGCATCCTGCCCTTCGTGTTGCGCGACCTCATGGCGGCGTAAGGGCGGGATGACGCAGGAATGACACAGTTGCACCGCAACATGGGCGCCTCGCGTCTCGATCGAGGAGATTCATTGTGCAGTTGCGGTAAAATGCTGGCGCCTCGTGGTCCGGGTGACCTCGAAAGCCCCCAACTCGCTAAAGGATAAGATGCCATGCGCAAGTCGATCATCGCGGGCCTGTCGGCCCTCGCCCTCGCGGTCTCGCTGACCGCCTGCAGCGACAAGGCCAAGGAACAGGCCGAAGCTGCCAAGAAGGACGCGGCTGCGGCCGCCGCCAAGGCTGCCGAAGCGGCCAAGACCGCGGCCTCGGATGCGGCTGCCAAGACGGAAGCCGCCGCCAAGGACGCTGCCGCCGCCGCGACCAACGCTGCCGGCCAGGCCGTCGACGCGACCAAGGACGCTGCGGCCAAGGCCGCCGACGCCACCAAGGACGCCGCCGGGCAAGCCGTCGATGCGACCAAGGACGCGGCGGCCAAGGCTGCCGATGCCGCCAAGGACACGGCGGCCAAGGCGGTCGACGCTGCCAAGGAAGCCGCGAAGAAGTAATCGCCGCCGATGGGTCGAGCCGAGGTTGCAGCTGGTTTTCGGCGACCTTTACCAGCCTCGACCCGCTCGCCAACACGCCCGGCCATGTGCCGGGCGCGTTGCTTTCTGCATCGCGCTTCCTACCTTGCCGTACGGGCAAGCCACCGCGTGAGCGGTCGCCATTGCTCCCAGTCCTGTTCGCCGCGCGAGCGGGGCAAGTCGAATACCGATAGCCCGTCGCGCGCACAGTACACGTAGACCTGCGTATCGCGCAGGTGCGTCACCAGCGGAAAGGCGAAACCCCGAAGGAACTGGTCGAGTTCGGCGGCGGCGCGAGTGCGCGCGTCAACGCGCATCGCCACGAGGCCCACGGCGAGAGCGCCTTCACGCATCGCCTTGGATTCGCCCACGGCGGCCAGAAAATCCGCGGTCGCCGCCATGTCGAAGGCCGACGCCGCCACCGGAACGACGAGCGCATCCGCCCGCCGCAACGCGTCACGCAACGCCTCACCGCGCAGGCCGGCCGCGCTATCGACGACGATCCACTCGAGGCCGACCTCCTTCATCTCCTTGCGGCTCGCATCGGCGGCAAAGCGGGCGATCGACGGGAACAGCGTCGGGCGGCGGGCGAGCCATTGCGTCGCGGAGCGCTGCGGATCGACGTCGTGCAGACCCACCCGCTGCCGCTTGCCGGCGAGCCAACCCGCGATGTGGGTGGCAAGCGTCGTCTTGCCGCTGCCACCCTTGGGATTGGCCACCAGGATCGTCCGCACGCTCGCCCTCCCCCTGTTCGTGGTGCCTGTGCGTGGAGTCGTCAGCCGGTGCTTGCAAGCAGCGCGAAGAGCGCCGTCAGCGTGTCCGCACCCAGGCGCTTGCTGCGCGCTCCGCTCCATCCGCGTTGCGGATCCGGCAGATTGGCATTGTCCTTGAAGGGCATCTCCAGGGTGAGTGCCAGGCCGCCGTAGGTGTGCCCGACCCATTTCGATGCGACCGTCAGGTTGACCTTCGTCTCCTTGTTCGCGGGGTATCCGTGCTCGGTCTGGAAATCAGGATTGGCCCCGCGCAGCGCCGAACAGAAATCGCGCTCGAGGCGCGCCATCTGCGGCGTGTAGGTCGGCAAGCGCTCGTTGCCGTCGGTAAAGACGTATGGAAGGCCCTCGTCGCCGTGCACGTCGAGGAATGCATCAACGCCCTTCTCCTGCATCGCCGCGCGCACGACCAGCACCTCGGGACTGCGCTCGCGCGACGGCGCCAGCCATTCGCGATTGAGGTTGGCACCGGCCGCATTGGTGCGCAGGTTGCCGCGCACGCTGCCGTCGGGATTCATGTTCGGCACCACGTACAGCACGGCACGGTCGAGGACGCTGCGGGCGATCGGATCGGCAGGATCGACGAGCCGCTCGAGCATCCCTTCGACGAACCACTCGGCCATCGTCTCGCCGGGATGCTGCCGGGCGATGACCCACAGCGCGCGGCGCCCCGCACCCTCCTCGCCGACGGTCACGAGATTCATGTCGCGGCCTTCGACCGTCTGGCCGAGATCGCTGACCCGCACCCGCGGCGACGCCTCGATCCGGCCGAGGAGGTCGAGGTGCCGGTCCCAGGAGTACGGCTCGAAGTACGCGTAGTAGATGCTGTCGCGCTGCGGAGTGTGGGCGATGACGAGCTCGCGCCCATCGAAGCGCGTCGGCACCCGGAACCACGTCGTGCGGTCGTACGAGGCGGCGGCCTGGTAGCCGCGCCAGCCGTCGACATAGGTCGCGTCACCGGCATTGACGATACGCAGGCGAATCGGGCAATCCCGCGCCCCCTGCAGCCGGAAATGGAACCACTGCCGGATGTCGGCATGCGAATCGGCACGCAACCGCAACTCGAGGTCACCCGGATCGGACGCCGCCACGACCTCGATGGCGCCAGAATCGAATGCGCTGGAAATCCGGACGGGAGCCCTGTGTTTCGTTGTCATCGACACCTCGTAGGTAGCCGTCTGCGCGATACATTCGGTGAGGCCGACGGAAGGCCTCGCCGACATCGGCAATCGCCGCGTTCGTGGCACGCCGGTTGCATCGTGGTCGGCCATCGAGGGTGCTGTCGTGCGTAATTCTCGCACGCCGCCCGGAGGATATCGTCACGAGGCATTCATGTACGTCGAGCCAGATACGGTGTGGGGGCGCACGGTCGCGGGCGACCAGGCGGTGGCCGCGCCGGATGCACGCCTGTCGCCGATCCAGCGCCGTCTCCTTGCGGATCTTGCGCAGCCGCGCACCTTCGCGCACCTCGCGACGTGCCATCGTGCCGAGGCTCCGCGCCTTGAGCACGAACTCCTGGATCTCGTGCAGGCTGATCTCGTCACGGTCGAGGCGCCGAGCGCCGACGTACCCGGTGGCTGGGCATACGATCCGAGTGGCGCGGCGGCGACGCCTCGCGGTCGGACATGGAAGCCGGGCCTCGGCGCCTACGCGGTCGCCACCAGTCTGGGGTTCGGCGCGGCACTGCTCATGCTGCTTTCGCGGCTGTAGCCCAACGGCAAGCGTGAGCGGCGGCGCGCTGGGGCGGCGCCCGTGGATCGAAGTCGACGGAACGCGCAGGGACAGCGGGCCGTGACGAGAACCGATCGCACCGGGGGCCACCGGGGCCTCGGCTCCCCGACGAGGCGCCGGGTCGCTCGCACCGGGGCAGCGGGCCGCCGGAGTATCGGCTCCCCGACGAGCCCGGATGGGGCATCGCCATCACGCAGCATGTCAACGGCAGCGTGTTCGCGGTGTGGGCCGTATACGGGCCGGACAACCAGCCCGTCTGGTACACGCTGCAGCCGGGAAACTGGACTGCGTACAACAGGCTTTCGGGTCCGGTCTACCGAACCACCGGCCCCTACGTGGGCGGCCGGTATTCGGATGGGCCGCCAGTCGTGGAGCGGCAGGCGGGAACCGCCACGCTGACCTTCACCGATCCCGTCACGGGTACGCTGCAATTCAGCCTCGATAACGCGTCCGGGACCAAGGCCCCATGCGTGCCGTGACGCGCGGCGACAGGGCTTCGGTCCAGGTGCCCGTTTTCCAGGATGCACTCGTTTCGCGCGATTCGCGCATGCCTCATGATTTCGGCTGCATTCCGATGTCGTGGTCACGATCTGCCTCTGGCGGCAAGATGACCTCTGCTTCCGGGTGACAGCGCGCAAGAAAGGCCATCATCTCGGTTGCATCCTTCGAAAGATAGAAGCGCACCATCTTCTCGTTGAATTCCTGAGCCTTTGCGGCAGGCACGCTGATGGCGTCGATGCCATGCGACATCAAGACGCCATTCATCATGAAGCGCGACGTGCGCTTGTTGCCATCGAAGAAGAACTGCTGCAAGGCGCCAAACAGGAAGAAGGCAGTGGCCCGCTCGAAGGGTCCGCACTCTTGAAGCGCAGCGACGCCTTGATGGAATACCCGATTCAGTTCCGGCGCACCGGGCAACGTCGGCAGCGGGGTATGGCGCCCCTGCTCGCCAAGGCCGACATCCGGCGTGTAATTCGCCTCCTGACCTTCACCACGGAACACACCCCATTCCAGGGCCTCCTTGCGAGCGACGATCCCGTTCAATTCGGCGAATACCGGCTTGGAAAGTTCAAACTGTCCACTCTTGACCAACGCCAGCAGTCGCCTCGAGCCTTCCGCAAGATTGAGGACTTGATCTTGATCGGAAATCTTGCGCCCGCCGATGGTCACGCCATCCAACAGGGTCTTGACCTCGGGGTAAGTGAAGGGGTTTCCTTCAAGCACTGAAGCGTCCCAGACGAACTCCGGCAGCATCTTGTGAAAGCGGAAACTGACCCGCTCGATGGAGTAGGTCCGGATAGAAGTCGGGACCGCCGACCTGTCCCATCGGAAACCAACAACATCAAACAGAGCCATGGCGTCGCGCCTCATCAATCATCGAACGCGGTTCATGATAGCAATACGCTTTCGCCGGTGCCGATCACGAAACAAGGCGCCTTTCGCGCACGTGCCGCTACCACCTCAAAGCGACGGTGGGACCACACGAAGCGCGCGGCGCTCCGCTAGAATTGCGGACCATGGAACCACCTGCCATCGTCGCCGCGCCCATCGATGCGAAGCCGGTTGCCCCCTCGCCGCGCGCCGCGCCGCCCACCGCCCGCGATCCGCGCAAGGCCGAATTCGAGGCCAACAAGCTCACCAAGCGTCTCCAGCGTCAGGTCGGCGAAGCCATCGCCGACTTTGCGATGATCGAACCGGGCGACCACGTAATGGTGTGCCTGTCCGGCGGCAAGGACAGCTACGGACTCCTCGACATCCTGCTCGCCCTGCAAAAGCGCGCACCGATCCCGTTCACGCTCGTCGCCGTCAACCTCGACCAGAAGCAGCCCGGTTTTCCTGCCGACGTGCTGCCCACGTACCTCGCGAGCCGCGGCATCGACTTCCGCATCGCCGAGCAGGACACCTACAGCGTGGTGAAACGCCTCGTCCCCGAAGGGGCGACCATGTGCTCGCTGTGCTCGCGACTGCGCCGTGGCGTGCTCTATCGCGTCGCCGGTGAGCTTGGCGCGACCAAGATCGCGCTGGGCCACCATCGCGACGATCTCATGGCGACGTTCTTTCTCAATCTCTTCTTCGGCGGCAAGCTCAAGACGATGCCGCCGAAGCTCGTCTCCGACAACGGCCAGCACGTCGTCATCCGTCCGCTCGCCTACGTGCGCGAGCGCGACCTCGCCGCCTATGCGGAGTTGAAGAAATTCCCGCTCATTCCGTGCTCGCTGTGCGGATCGCAGGAGAACCTGCAGCGCAAGCAGGTCGCCGCGATGCTGCGCGAATGGGAGAAAAAACACACCGGCCGCCTCGACTCGATCTTCCACGCGCTGGGCAAGGTCGAGACCACGCACCTGCTCGATCGCGCGCTCCAGGACTTCGCCGCGATCCGTGCGACCGGGGAACCCGATGCTGACGGCGACATCGCGTTCGACGTCGATCCGGCATTGGAGGCGGCGGCGCGTAGCCGATGAGCCTCGGGAGACGGCCATGGAACGACAACGAATCAGCGTGGTGACCGGTGCGGGGAGCGGGATCGGTCGCGCGACGGCCAGGCGCCTGGCCGCGGGCGGCGACCGCGTCGTCGTCGCCGACGTCAACGCTGCCGCGGGGCAGCGCATCGTCGCCGACATCCGCGCTGCCGGCGGGAGCGCCGACTTCCTCCCCGTCGACGTCGGATCGGAGGTCTCGGTCACCGCGCTCGCCGAGGCGGTCGAGCGCGACATCGGGCCCGCGGAGGTGCTGGTCAATTCCGCTGGCATCCTGCAGAACGCGGCCGACCTCGCGACGTTCAGCATGGAGGAGCACGATAGGGTCTGGGCCATCAATTACCGCGGGACGTACCTGTGCTGTCGCGCCTTTGCGCCACGCATGGCACGCCGTCGCCACGGCAGCATCGTGAACATCTCGTCGACCTCCGCGGTCGACGCCATGCCGCTCATCGCCTACGGCCCGGGCAAGGCGGCGGTGCAGCAACTGACGGCAATCCTCGCCGTCGAGTTCGGACCCGATAACGTCCGCTTCAACAGCGTGATGCCAGGGTACGTCCTCACCGAGCAGATGCAGGCACGCATCGACGCCGGCAAGCGCGACAAGCGCTCGATGGATGGGCATAGCGCGCTAGGACGGATGGTGACGCCCGAGGACGTCGCCGAAGGCATCGCCTTTCTCTGCTCGCCGGCGGCAGCGTGCATCACCGGCATCGTGTTGCCGATCGATGCCGGCTATCTCGCGGCGGTCACCTACCTGCACCACCCGGGGCTTGCCGGCGTCCACCCGAAGCGGGACGACCAGCGCCCGGTGGCCTGACGCCCACCGGGCGCGACGCGATCACTTCACGGTATTCGCGTCCTGCCCGAAGAGAACCTGGCGCTGGGCCTCGGTGCGGATGCCGCCGGCATTCGGGTTGACCGTCGCCACCAGCGCGTACGCCCGCTCGACGGCGGGCCGCGCCCTGATCGCTGCGAGCCAGCGCTTCAGATTCGGGAACGTCTCGATGTCCTGCCCCTGCCGCTCGGGCAACACCCATGGATAGCACGCCATGTCGGCGATGCTGTACGCGCCCGCAAGAAACTCGCGATCGGCGAGTCGCTTGTCCATCACGCGGTACAGGCGCCCTGTCTCCTTGACGTAGCGGTCGATCGCGTAGGGAATCTTCTCCGGCGCGTAATGCGCGAAGTGATGATTCTGTCCGGCCATCGGTCCCAGCCCGCCCATCTGCCAGAAGAGCCACTGGGCGACGTCGCAACGTCCGCGCAGGTCGGCGGGATAGAAGCGCCCCGTCTTGCCGGCGAGGTAGAGGAGGATCGCGCCCGATTCGAAAAGCGAGAGCGGGCCGCCGCCGTCGGGTGGCGCGTGATCGACGATCGCCGGGATGCGGTTGTTGGGCGAGATCGCGAGGAAGTCCGGCGCGAACTGCTCGCCCTTGCCGATGTCGACGGGCTTGATCGTATACGGCAGCCCGACCTCCTCGAGGAAGATCGTGACCTTGTGGCCGTTGGGAGTGGTCCAGTAGTAGAGGTCGATCATGGTGGGCTCGGTCGTCAGAACGTTCCGGGATACTGGCCGCCGTCCATCAGGATGTTCTGCCCGACGACGTAGCCCGCGTGCACGCTGCACAGGAAGGCGCACATCGCGCCGAACTCGGCCGGATCGCCCACGCGCGCGACGGGTATGTGCGCCTTGACGCCGGCGAACACGGCGTCCTCGCTCACGCCCTCCTGCTTCGCCTGCGCCGCCATCATCCCGCGCAGTCGCGCGGTATCGAAGCGGCCTGGCAGGAGGTTGTTGACCGTCACCCCGTGTGGCGCCACCTTGCGGGCGAGCCCGGCGATGAAGCCGGTGAGCCCACTGCGCGCTCCGTTGGACAGGCCCAGCACGTCGATCGGCGCCTTGACCGCACCCGACGTGATGTTGACGATGCGTCCGAAACGGCGCTCGATCATGCCATCGACGGTGGCCTTGATGAGTTCGATCGGGGTCAGCATGTTGGCGTCGATCGCCCTGAGCCACGCATCGCGATCCCAGTCGCGAAAATCCCCGGCTGGCGGTCCTCCGGCATTGGTGACCAGGATATCGGGTTGCGGGCACGCTGCGAGCGCAGCCGCGCGTCCTTCGGGGGTCGTGATGTCGCACGCGAGGTGCTGCACCGGGCGCCCCACCAGCGCGGCGATCTCGGCCGCCGTGCGCGCGATGTCGCTCGCGGTACGGGCGAGTATCGTCACGGCCACGCCTTCGCGGGCGAGGGCCTCCGCACATCCGCGTCCCAGGCCCTTGCTCGCCGCGCAGACGAGCGCCCGCCGACCCGCAATACCGAGATCCATGATCAAGCCTCCCGCAAGGTCGGGGTGAGCGATCGCCCGACTCGCACCACCGTGAATACGGCAAGAATCAGCAGCACCGCCAGGGCGTAGAACACTCCGCGGCCGCGCCCGTGGTCGAGCATGTAACCGAAGAGGACCGGCCCCAGCGTCGCGCCGAGGTCGAGACCCGAGTAGACGAATCCGTAAACGCGCCCTGCCGCGCCCTCGGGAGTGGCGTGACGCACGATGAGATCGCGCGAAGGTCCCGTGCAGCCGACGGCGGCACCCACGAGCGTCAGCAGCGGGACGATCGCCGCGATCGGCAGGTCGACATAGCCGATCACCGCGAGGAAGAGCGCGGCGGTGACGAGTCCGCTCGCCGCAACGACGTCGTGGCGGGTGTAGCGGGTCGCAATGAAGCCGCCGGCGATGAGCCCGGCGGTACTGCCGACGAGGTACGCGGTGATCGCCGTGGTCGCGACCAGAAGCGGCACGTCCAGACCGACGTGGAGGATCGACGGGAGCAGCGTCTGCAAGCCGACGGTGGCGGCGGTCTGCAGCACGAAATAGCCGAAACACAGCAGGATCGCGCGCTGCAGGAAGAGCGCGAGCGTGTCGCGCAACTGATGCCCATGCTCCGCGCTCGCGCGCCGCGAGGTGAGGTGCACACGCTGGACGTACAGCACGCCGAGAACGACGAGACCGATGCAGCCCATCACGCCGAGGGCCACCCGCCAGTCGAATGCGGTGGCGAGTGCGAAGCCGACGATCGGCGCCAGCGCGTAGCCGAAGTTGCCGCCGACGGCGTGCGCCGAGTACGCGTGGCCCAACCGGCGCGAGGCCACGTTGGCATTGAGGATCGCGAAGTCGCAAGGATGGAAGACACCATTGCCCATCCCCATCAATGCCACGATCGGGAACAGCCAGATTCCGCTGGGGGCGAACGACGCCAGCACCGTGCCGCCGGCGAGCAGACCCAGCCCGCCCAGCAACAGCGGCCGCGCCCCGAAGCGATCGACGAGGAAGCCGGACGCGAACTGCGCGATGCCGCTCGCCGCGTAGAACGTGCCGACGAGCACGCCGAGGAGCGTCCACGAGACATCGAACTCGACCTGCAAGAGCGGAAAGAGCGGCGGCAGCGCGAGCTGGAAGAAGTGCGAGAACGCGTGGGCGGTGCTGATGAGACCGATCAGGCGGGCATCGCGCCGGAGCGACTCGGGGGCGGCGGTAGTCAAGGCAACGCGTCGTGGCCGCTCCGTTCCGGGGCACCACGCAGATTCGATGGCGGGAGAACCCACACTATAGCGCAGCGCTGCCGAGCACCCGCCGTGGGTCGTCGTGCCGGCCGGTCCGGTCGTCGGCCTTGCGCGTCGGCAGTTTCGTCGCCGCTCGATATTTATATGATATCATCCCGATATAGATCGCGAGCTGCCAGCCCGGCGCCGCCGCGATAACCGGAGATCGTCGATGGACTCGAAAGGAACGTTGCAAGGCGCGATGCACGTGGAGACCCCGATCGCCACCGCCAATGGCTTCATCGCGCTCATCGTGGCGCTGGCATTGCTCGTCGCCGGCGGCTGGCTGCTCCCGACCGGATTGGTCGGCGGACCGCGCGTGGGCCTGATCGCGGCGGCAGCGGCGTTGCTCGTCGCCGGCGTCCTGACGCTCGCCGGCCTCTACACGCTGCAGCCCAACGAGGCGGCAATCCTGCAACTCTTCGGCGCGTATCGCGGCACCACGCGCATTCCGGGACTGCGGGCGACCAATCCGTTCTAC
The DNA here is from genome assembly GCA_039807685.1 of Burkholderiales bacterium. Classification (GTDB taxonomy): domain Bacteria; phylum Pseudomonadota; class Gammaproteobacteria; order Burkholderiales; family Casimicrobiaceae; genus VBCG01. Next base: position 23,566 of record JBDHRR010000011.1, on the reverse strand, counting down.
ACGCGCAAGAAGGTCTCGCTGCGTGCGCGCAATCTCAACGGCGAACGGCTCAAGGTCAACGACAAGCGCGGCAATCCGGTCGAGATTGCGGCGGTCGTCGTCTGGCACGTCGACGACACGGCCAAGGCGGTGTTCGACGTCGACGCCTACGAGACCTTCGTCAAGGTGCAAAGCGAGGCGGCGGTGCGCCACCTCGCCTCCAAGTTCGCCTACGACGCCGACGAGCATGCCGACGACGCGCAGGGGCCGACGCTGCTCGCGAGCGCCGACGTCGTCGCCAAGGCGCTGGAGCGCGAGTTGCAGGCGCGCCTCGATCAGGCCGGCGTGGTCGTCGAAGAGGCGCGCCTGACGCACCTGGCCTACGCGCCGGAGATCGCGCAGGTGATGCTGCGCCGGCAGCAAGCCGAGGCCATCATCGCCGCGCGCACCAAGATCGTCTACGGTGCGGTGTCGATGGTCGAGATGGCGCTGCACGAGCTCTCGGCCAAGGCGGTCGTCGCTCTCGACGACGAGCGCAAGGCAACGATGGTGGGCAACCTCATGACGGTGCTATGCGCCGATTCGGAGGTACAGCCGGTCATCAATACCGGAACGCTCTACCCCTGAACGCGGGCAGGGCTCACCGTGTCCATGCTCGCGCGCCTCCGCTTCGCGCCCGCCACGGTCTTGCCGCCGGTCGTCGCGGTGACGAGCGGGCTCGTGCGGTGCTTCCGGTCCCCGCCTGACGCGCAGCGGCCGCCACCGTGAAGAAATCCTTCCTCCTGCGCATCGACCCGGCGCTGTGGGCCGAGATCGAGCGACTCGCGCAAGGCGAACTGCGCAGCGTCAATGCGCAAGTGGAGTACCTGCTGCGCGATGCGCTCGCGCGACGCGGGATCCGGCCGCGATCGGCGGCGCCGAAGGGCTCCGCAGATCGCGAGCGGTAACGGGCCTACGCCAGCACCTGCCGCAGGAAGGTCGCGATGTCCGCGATCTCCTCGGGGATTGCCGCATGCTCCATCGGATAGGTGTGCCACTCGACCGGCCAGCCGCCGGACTCGAGCGCACGGCGTGACGACTCCGCCCAGGCGAGTTGCACGACGGGATCGTGCGTGCCGTGGCCCATGAAGATCGGCAGGTCGCGATTGATCGGCGCCGCCTCGGCGGCGAGGTTGGCCGCATCGACGAGGTACGTGGAGAGCGCGACGATGCCGGCGAGGCGCTCGGCGTGGCGCAACCCGGTGTGGAGCGCGATCGCGCCGCCTTGCGAGAACCCGACGAGGACGATCCGGGCGGCGGCGACCCCGCGCGTCTTCTCGCGTGCGATGAGCGCCTCGAGTTGCTGCTGCGAGCGCCGCACCCCGTCCATGTCCGCGCGCTCGTTGAGGTTCGCCGCCCGGATGTCGTACCACGCCGGCATCACGTAGCCGTTGTTGATCGCGACCGGCATCTTCGGCGCATGCGGGAAGACGAAGCGGATCGCGGGCGCAGCACCGAGGCGCAGTGCCGGCACCACCTGCGACCAGCCGTGGCCGTCGTCACCGAGGCCGTGCAGCCAGAGCACGGAAGCGGTGGGATGCGGGGCAGTCTCGATCTCGACGGCGGGCAGGATGGCGGTCATGGCAGGTCGTCATGCAGGATGTCGTGGCCCGATCTTCGCACAGGTCGAAAGTGCCGCCGGCGAGCGCCCAACGCAGACTGCGACCCGGGTGTCCGCCGCGGCGGTGAGAGTTGACGCGGAACGAGCGCTTCCTCTAGCCTGTCGCTCCTGCGGTACGGAGGAGGAATCCATGAAATACAAGGGTAGCTGCCATTGCGGCCAGGTCGCGTTCGAAGTGGAAGGCGAGATCAAGGGCGTCGTCGCCTGCAATTGTTCGATGTGCCAGCGCAAGGGGTCGCTCCTCTGGTTCGTCCCGCGCGACCGGCTCACGCTGCTCACCCCGGAAGACGCGGCGAGCACGTATACGTTCAACAAGCGCGCCATCAAGCACCGCTTCTGTCCGACCTGCGGAATCCATCCGTACGGAGAAGGCGCGGACCCGAAGGGCAGAGCGATGGCGGCGGTCAACGTGCGCTGCCTCGACGGCGTCGACCTTGCGGCGATGCCGGTCCAGAACTACGACGGGCGATCGCTGTAGCCCGGCTGCGGTCCAGCGCCTCGCGCGACGTCGGACCGCGGGCAGGGTTGTGAGACGGTGCGCTGACCGGCTCGCCCCGTCAGCGGCGCGGTGACGACGTCGTTACGTTCCACGCTTGGCGAGGATCGCCCGCGCCACGCGCGACGCGGTCGGGCGGTCGAGGGCCGCGCTGATGAACGCGCCCGCATCGACGAGCGCGTCGAGGTCGATGCCGGTCGCGATCCCCTGGCCGTGCAGCAGGTAGACGACGTCTTCGGTCGCGACGTTGCCGGTGGCGCCCTTCGCATACGGGCAGCCGCCGAGCCCTGCCACCGAGCTGTCGAACACCGCGATGCCGAATTCGAGCGCCGCGTAGACGTTGGCGAGCGCCTGCCCGTAGGTATCGTGAAAGTGGCCGGCGAGCTCGGCGACCGGCACCGCGCGGGCCACCGCGTCGAGCATGGCAAGGACCCGTGCCGGAGTGCCGACGCCGATGGTGTCGCCCAGCGAAATTTCGTAGCAGCCCATCTCGCGCAGCGCGCGCGCGACGTGGGCCACCGCGGCCGGGGCGATCGCGCCCTCGTAGGGACAGCCGATCACCGTCGACACGTAGCCGCGCACGCGCATCCCGGCGTCGCGCGCGGCCCTGGCCACCGGCTCGAAACGCGCGAGACTCTCGGTGATCGAGGCATTGATGTTCTTCTGCGAGAAACTTTCCGACGCCGCCGCAAACACGGCGATCTCCTGCACACCCGCCGCGAGCGCCGCGTCCAGCCCCTTGCGGTTGGGCACGAGGAACGGGTAGGACACTCCGGCGGCACGCGTGATGCGCGCGAAGACCTCCCCCGAATCGGCCATCTGCGGCACCCACTTCGGCGACACGAAGGAACCGGTCTCGATGGCGCGAAGGCCGGTGGCCGTGAGCCGGTCGACGAGCTCGACCTTCACCGCGAGGGGAATGACCGCCTTTTCGTTCTGCAGGCCGTCGCGCGGGCCGACCTCGACGATCTTCACCCGCGCCGGCATCGTTGCAATCGGCATCGAACGTCCCTCCAGCCTCACGCCTCGGCCACGACGAATTCGACGAGTTCGGCGCCCTCGCTCACCTGTTCGCCGACCGTGAAGCGATAGCGCACGAGCTTGCCCGCGGCGGGCGCGGTGATCGTGTGTTCCATCTTCATCGCCTCGAGGATGAGGAGCGGCGCGCCCTTGTCGACATCGCTCCCCGGTTGCGCGAGCCAGGCGATGACCTTGCCGGGCATCGGTGCCGCAAAGCCGCCCTCGATACCGTGACCCTCCCCGGCGCCGGCGAGCGGATCGACGTAGGTCAGCACGTACGCACCGTCGGCGAGGAACACGTGGCGCCGATCGTCCTGAGCCACCACCCGCGCGCTCTGGCGGACGCCGTCGATGGCGAGCGTCAGGGTGCCGTCCGCGCCGCGCCCGGCATCCACGGTGGCGCTCGCACCGTCATCGACACGCATGCGCAGGCCCTCGCCGGTGTAATCGACCGTCACGGCATGTCCGCCGTCGCCCACGCGAAAGGCGAGTCGGCGCTGCGCCATCGCATTCAGGCGAAAGGCATCGGCAGTCGCCCACGGTGACCAGCGATCGCCGCTGCCGGCCGGGTGGCGCCCGGCGCTGTCCGCTTCGCCCGCGAGGAGCGCCGCAGTAGCCGCGTACAGCGCCGCTGCCGGCAGCGCGCGCGACGGCGGGAACAGCGCATCGCGCTCGCGCTCGATGAGCCCGGTATCGAGGTCGGCGCCCGCGAAGGCTGTGCTCGCAACCACGCGGCCCAGGAACTCCACGTTGTTGGTGACGCCCACGATCCGGTAGGCGGCCAGCGCCTCGCGCATCCGGGCGAGCGCCCGGGGACGTGTCTCGTCCCAGACGATGAGCTTGGCGATCATCGGGTCGTAGTACGGCGTGATCTCGTCGCCCTCCTCCACCCCGGAGTCGACGCGCACGTGTGCCGATTCGGGCGGCGGCGACAGGTGGATGAGCCGTCCGGTCGACGGCAGGAAGCCGCGCGCGGGATCCTCGGCGTAGATACGCGCCTCGAGCGCATGGCCGTGGATCGCGAGCTGCTCCTGCGCGAGCGGCAAGGGTTCGCCCGCCGCGACCCGCAACTGCCACTCGACGAGATCCTGGCCGGTGATCATCTCGGTCACCGGATGTTCGACCTGCAAGCGGGTGTTCATCTCCATGAAGTAGAAGCGCCCCGCCTGGTCGGCGATGAACTCGACGGTTCCCGCACCGACGTAACCGACTGCGTGGGCGGCGGCTACCGCGGCCGCGCCCATCTCGTGCCGGCGCGCGAGCGTCATGCCGGGCGCCGGCGCCTCCTCCAGCACCTTCTGGTGGCGTCGCTGCACCGAGCAGTCGCGCTCGAAGAGGTGCACGCAGTTGCCGTGAGTGTCGGCGAACACCTGGATCTCGATGTGCCGGGGCCGCGTGATGTACTTCTCGACCAGCACGTGATCGTCACCGAAGCTCGACAGCGCCTCGCGCTTGCACGAGGCGAGCGCCTCCGCGAACTCGATGGAAGCGGCGACGATCCGCATGCCCTTGCCGCCGCCGCCCGCCGAGGGCTTGAGCAGCACCGGGTAGCCGATGCGATCCGCCTCCTTCTGCAGGAATGCCGCGTCCTGCTCGCTGCCGTGGTATCCGGGAACGAGCGGGACGGGCGCCTTCTCCATCAGCGCCTTGGCCGCACTCTTGCTGCCCATGGCGCGGATGGCGGCCGCCGGCGGCCCGATGAAGACGATCCCGGCCGCCGCGCACGCCGCGGCGAATTCCTCGTTTTCCGAGAGAAATCCGTACCCGGGGTGGATCGCCTCGGCACCGGTCGCCTTTGCCGCATCGATGACGCGACGACCGACGAGATAGCTCTCCCGCGCCGGCGGCGGACCGATCGCCACCGCCTCGTCGGCGAGGCGCACGTGCCGCGCGCGGGCATCGGCAGCCGAGAAGACGGCGACGGTACGCACGCCCAGGCGCCGCGCGGTGCGCATCACCCGGCAGGCGATCTCGCCGCGATTGGCAATGAGGATCTTGCGGAACATGTCACATGCGGAAGACGCCGAACGACGTCTTCCCGATGGGGGCGTTGAGGGATGCTGACAGCGCGAGCGCGAGCACGCGGCGCGTTTGCGCCGGGTCGATCACGCCGTCGTCCCACAGGCGGGCGGTGGCGTAGTACGGATGGCCCTGCCGCTCGTACTGCGCGCGGATCGGCGTCTTGAACGCCTCCTCCTCTTCCGCGCTCCACGGCTTGCCTTGCGCCGCGAGGCCGTCGCGACGGACCGTGGCGAGCACCGACGCCGCCTGCTCGCCGCCCATCACCGAGATGCGCGCATTGGGCCACATCCACAGGAAGCGCGGCGAGTACGCGCGCCCGCACATTCCGTAATTGCCGGCGCCGAAGCTGCCGCCGATGATCACCGTGAACTTCGGCACGTTGGCGCAGGCGACCGCAGTCACCATCTTCGCGCCGTGCCGCGCGATGCCCTCGTGCTCATACTTGCGACCGACCATGAACCCGGTGATGTTCTGCAGGAAGACGAGCGGAATGCCGCGCTGCGCGCACAACTCGATGAAGTGCGCGCCCTTCTGCGCCGACTCGGAGAAGAGGATGCCGTTGTTGGCGACGATCCCCACGGGGTAGCCGTTGAGGTGCGCGAAGCCGGTGACGAGCGTCGTTCCGTAGCGCGCCTTGAACTCGTCGAGTACCGAGCCGTCGACGATGCGGGCGATGATCTCGCGCACGTCGTAGGGCTTGCGCGGATCGGCCGGAACGACGCCGTAGATCTCGTCCGCATCGAAGCGCGGTGCGACGGGTTCGACGAGCGGCATCCCGATCGCCTTGCGCGTGTTGAGGCTCGCGACGATCCGGCGCGCGATGGCGAGCGCGTGCGCGTCGTCGTCGGCGAGGTGGTCGGCGACGCCGGAAATGCGCGTGTGGACGTCGCCGCCGCCCAGTTCCTCGGCGCTCACCTCCTCGCCGGTCGCTGCCTTCACGAGCGGCGGGCCGCCGAGGAAGATCGTGCCCTGATTGCGCACGATGACCGTCTCGTCGGACATCGCCGGCACGTACGCGCCGCCCGCGGTACACGAGCCCATCACCACCGCGATCTGCGCAATCCCTTCCCCGGAGAGCGTGGCCTGGTTGTAGAAGATGCGTCCGAAGTGGTCGCGATCGGGAAACACCTCGTCCTGCGCCGGCAGGAAGGCGCCCCCGGAATCGACGAGGTAGATGCACGGCAGCCGGTTCTCGCGGGCGATCTCCTGCGCGCGCAGATGCTTCTTGACCGTCATCGGATAGTACGTGCCGCCCTTGACCGTCGCGTCGTTGGCGACGATCACGCACTCGCGTCCCGCAACCCGACCGATGGCGGTGATGATCGATGCCGCCGGCACCTCGCCACCGTACATGCCGTATGCGGCGAGCGGCGAGAGCTCCAGGAGGGGAGACCCGGGATCAATGAGCGTGTCGATGCGCTCGCGCGGGAGCAGTTTGCCGCGCGCGAGGTGCTTCTGCCGGGCGGCGTCGCTGCCGCCGCGGGCGACCGCGGCGGTCTTGTCGCGGAGGTCGGCCACCAGCGCACGCATGAGATTCGCGTTCACGCGAAAATCCTCGCTGCGCGGATCGAGCTTGCTGGCGAGCACGGTCATGGCTTGCGCGTCCGGTCGGGGGCATGCGGGCATCCCATCGGGCGCACGCACAATCTGTCATTATGCCCGCGAATGGCGGGCGAGCGCCGGATGTGGCGCGACGGACGTGGCGCGCCTCGTCGCCGGGCATGTAACAGTTCGCAACAAAAGGCAGGAGGCGGAAACTTCCGGCTGCCGGCACAATTCCCACTCACGTTCGATCCGGATCGCGGCGCGTTTCGCGCGCGCCCACCTCCCATGCCCGACGACACCACGCGCGCCCCGCTCGAATCCGGGGTGCAAACCCAGCCGACGCCGCCTCCCCGGCGTCGGCGCCGCGGCTGGCTCGTCGCGCTGGCCATCGCCGTCGCCATCGGCGGCGGCTACGCGTGGTGGTCGACGCGAGGTCCCGGGAGCGTGAAGCCGGCGACCAGCCCGACGACGCCGGGCAGCTTCGGGAAGGGCGGCGACCCCAATCGCCCGTTGCCGGTGATCGCCGAACCCGTGCGCCAGGGCACGCTCGACGTCTACCTCAATGCGCTCGGCACCGTCACCCCGCGCAACCTCGTCACGGTGAAGCCGCGCGTCGACGGGCAGCTCATGAAGGTCCACTTCACCGAGGGGCAGACCGTGAAGGCGGGCGATCTCCTGGCCGAGATCGATCCGCGCCCGTTCGCCGTGGCCCTCGCGCAGGCGCAAGGACAGCTCGCCAAGGACGAGGCGCAACTCGCCAATGCCAAGGTCGATCTCGAACGCTACCAGACGCTGCTCACGCAGGATTCGATCGCCAAGCAGCAGGTCGACACGCAGCAGGCGCTGGTGCGCCAGTACGAAGGCACGCTGGAAGCCGATCGCGGTGCGGTCGACAGCGCCAAGCTCCAGCTCTCGTATGCGCGGATCACCGCGCCGATCGCCGGTCGCGTGGGCCTGCGCCAGGTCGATCCCGGCAACATCGTCCACGCCTCCGACGCCAACGGCATCGTGGTCATCGCGCAGCTGCAGCCGATCGCGGTGCTCTTCCCGATCCCCGAGGACAACCTGCCGCTCGTCATGCAGCGGCTCGCGCGCAAGGAAAACACCGCCGTCGAGGCCTGGAACCGCGAGGGCAAGGTGAAGCTCGGCACCGGCACGCTCGTCACCGCCGACAATCAGATCGACACCGCCACCGGCACGGTGAAGATGAAGGCCGACTTCGCCAATGCCGATTCGGCGCTCTTCCCCAACCAGTTCGTGAACGTGCGCATGCACACGCAGACGCTGGTCGATGCGACGCTGGTGCCGTCCGCCGCCATCCAGCGCGGCGCGCCGGGCACCTTCGTCTACGCGGTCAAGGACGACCACAGCGTGACGGTGGCGCCGGTCAAGCTGGGTCCGGTGCAAGGCGACGTGACCGTCGTCACCGCGGGGGTGCGCCCTGGCACGCTCGTCGTCGTCGACGGTGCCGACAAGCTGCGCGAAGGGGCGCGGGTCGACCTCGTCACCCGCGAAGGGCAGGCGATCGCGCCACCGAAGCAAAGCGTCCGTGGGCCGCGTCCGGAAGGCGGCGCCCGGTCAGGGGCAGGCAGCAGCGACAAAACGAAGGGCCCACCCGCGAAGTGATCGCCGGGCACCGCGCTCGCGCCTCGCCATGAATCCGTCGCGCCTCTTCATCCTGCGGCCGGTCGCCACCACGCTCCTCATGGTGGCGATCCTGCTCGCCGGCATCGTCGCTTACCGGATCCTGCCTCTTTCCGCGCTGCCCGAGGTCGACTACCCGACGATCCAGGTGGTGACGCTCTACCCCGGCGCGAGCCCGGACGTCGTGACGTCGTCGATCACCGCGCCGCTCGAGCGACAGTTCGGGCAGATGCCCGGCCTCGATCAGATGTCGTCGACGAGTTCAGGCGGCGCCTCGGTCATCACGCTGCGCTTCGCGCTGTCGCTGCCGCTCGACGTCGCCGAGCAGGAGGTGCAGGCGGCGATCAACGCTTCGGCGAACCTGCTCCCCGCCGACCTGCCGAATCCGCCGATCTACAACAAGGTCAATCCCGCCGATGCGCCGGTGCTGACGCTCGCGCTCACCTCCAGCACGCTGCCGCTGCCCAAGCTGCAGGACCTCGCCGATACGCGCATCGCGCAGAAGATCTCGCAGCTCCCCGGCGTGGGCCTCGTCTCGATCAGTGGCGGGCAGCGCCCCGCCGTGCGCATCCAGGTCAACCCACGCACGCTCGCCGCCTACGGGCTGTCGATGGAGGACGTGCGCACCTCGATCGCCAACGCCAATACCAACCAGGCGAAGGGCAGCTTCGACGGCCCGCATCGCGCCAGCACGATCGACGCCAACGACCAGTTGAAGTCCGCCGACGAGTACCGGCGCCTCATCATCGCCTACCGCAACGGCGCGCCGATCCGCGTGCAGGACGTGGCCGATACCGTCGACGGCGCCGAGAACGTGCGCCTCGCCGCCTGGGCGAACCGCACGCCCGCGATCATCCTCAACGTGCAGCGCCAGCCCGGCACCAACGTGATCGAGGTCGTCGATCGCGTGAAGGCGCTGCTCCCGCAGTTGCAGGCGTCGCTGCCGGCTGCCGCGGAGATGGCGCTCCTCACCGACCGCACGGTGACGATCCGCGCCTCGGTCGCCGACGTGCAGTTCGAGCTGCTGCTCGCGGTCGCGCTGGTGGTGATGGTGATCTTCCTCTTCCTGCGCAACCTCGCTGCCACCGCGATCCCCAGTGTCGCCGTGCCGCTCTCGCTGGTCGGCACCTTCGGCGTCATGTACCTCGCCGGCTTCTCGATCAACAACCTGACGCTGATGGCGCTCACCATCGCCACCGGCTTCGTCGTCGACGACGCGATCGTGGTGATCGAGAACATCGCCCGCTACGTCGAGGAAGGCGAGAGTCCGCTCGATGCGGCGCTCAAGGGAACCGCGCAGATCGCCTTCACCATCATCTCGCTCACCGTTTCGCTCATCGCGGTGCTGATTCCGCTGCTCTTCATGGGCGACGTGGTCGGCCGACTCTTCCGCGAATTCGCAATCACGCTGGCGGTGGCGATCCTCATCTCGGCGGTGGTATCGCTCACCCTCACCCCGATGATGTGCGCGAAGGTCCTCCGCCACACGCCCGTCGCGCAACAAGGCTGGTTCTACCGCTGGAGCGGCGCCTGGTTCGACCGCGTGATCCACCGCTACGGGCAGATGCTCACCTGGGTGCTCGATCGCCAGTTCGCGACGCTCATGGTCGCCATCGCCACCCTCGTCCTCACCGTGATCCTCTACGTGCTGATCCCCAAGGGCTTCTTCCCGGTGCAGGACACCGGCGCCATCCAGGGCATCTCGGAGGCGGCGCAGACGATCTCGTTCCCGGTCATGAGCGAGAAGCAGCGGGCGCTCGCCGACGTGGTGCTCACCGACCCTGCGGTGGCGAGCCTCACCTCGTTCATCGGCGTCGATGGCACCAACGCCACGCTGAACAGCGGCCGCATGCTGATCAATCTGAAGCCGCGCCGCGATCGCGATGCGAGCGCGAGCGAGGTGATCCGCCGCCTGCAACCGAAGCTCCACGCGGTCGAGGGCATCACGCTGTACATGCAGCCCGTGCAGGACCTCACCATCGAGGATCGGGTGAGCCGCACGCAGTACCAGTTCACGCTGGAGGCCGCCGACCTCGCGACGCTGAACGAGTGGGTGCCGAAGCTCGTCGACCGCCTGCGCGCGAGCCCGGTGCTGGCCGACGTCGCCTCCGATCTTTCCGCCGATGGCCTGCAGGCCTTCGTCGACATCGACCGCACGACCGCGAGCCGGCTCGGCATCACGCCAGCCGCCATCGACGCCGCGCTGTACAACGCCTTCGGGCAGCGCTTGGTCTCGACCATCTTCACGCAGACCAACCAGTATCGCGTGGTGCTCGAAGTCCAGCCCGAGTTCCAGCGCGGCCTGGGCGCGCTCGACAACATCTACGTCACCGCCAGCGTGCCGGGGCAGTCCGCGCAGCAGGTGCCGCTGTCCACCGTCGCGCGCATCGTCGAGAAACCGGGCCCGCTCGCGATCAATCACCTGGGCCAGTTCCCGGCAGCGACGGTGTCGTTCAACCTCGCGCCGGGTGCCTCGCTCGGCAACGCCGTCGACGCCGTCGACGCCGCCAAGGCGGCACTCGGCATGCCGGCGAGCCTCACCATCAGCTTCCAGGGGGCCGCACTCGCCTTCCGCGCCGCGCTCGCCAACGAGCTGTGGCTCATCCTCGCCGCGATCGTGACGATGTACATCGTCCTCGGCGTCCTCTACGAGAGCTTCATCCACCCGATCACGATCCTCTCCACGCTGCCGTCGGCCGGCGTGGGCGCGCTGCTGGCACTCCTCATGACCGGTCACGACCTGTCGATCATCGCCATCATCGGCATCATCCTGCTCATCGGCATCGTCAAGAAGAACGCGATCATGATGATCGACTTCGCGCTCGACGCCGAGCGCAACGAGGGACTGCCGCCGCGCGAGGCGATCTACCAGGCGTGCCTGCTGCGCTTCCGGCCGATCCTGATGACGACGATGGCGGCCATCCTCGGCGCGCTGCCGCTCATGATCGGCTGGGGCGAAGGCTCGGAACTGCGCCACCCGCTCGGTATCACGATGGTCGGCGGGCTCATCGTCTCGCAGGCGCTGACGCTGTTCACCACGCCGGTCGTCTACCTGTACTTCGACCGCCTCGCCGCGCGCTTCAGGGGATTCAACGCGAACCCCGACGACGGCGTCCTTCCCGCCGGGGACGCGGCAACGACGGCGCGCCCGACGGCGGCGGACTGAGCGGCCATGTGGAATCTGTCCGCCATCTTCATCCGGCGCCCGGTCGCCACCACGCTCCTCACGCTGGGCCTGGCGCTCTCCGGCGTGCTCGCCTTCTTCCTGCTGCCGGTGGCGCCGCTGCCGCAGGTCGACTTTCCCACCATCTCGGTGCAGGCGTCCCTCCCCGGTGCGAGCCCCGAGACGATGGCCGCCACCGTGGTGACCCCGCTGGAGCGCTCGCTCGGCCGCATTGCCGGGGTCACCGAGATGACGTCGAGCAGCACGCTGGGCTCGACGCGCATCACGCTGCAATTCGACCTCTCGCGCGATATCGACGGCGCCGCGCGCGACGTGCAGGCGGCGATCAATGCCGCGCGGGCGCTGCTGCCGACCGGGCTCCCCAGCAATCCCAGCTACCGCAAGGTCAACCCGGCCGACGCGCCGATCATGATCTTCGCGCTCACTTCCGACACCATGACGCAGGGGCAGATGTACGACGTCGCCTCGACGGTGCTGGCGCAGAAGCTCGCGCAGGTGCCGGGCGTGGGGCAGGTCACCGTCGGCGGCAGTTCGCTGCCTGCCGTGCGCGTCGAACTGCAGCCGCCCGCGCTCGCCAAGTACGGCATCGGCGTCGAGGAGGTGCGCACCGCCATCGCCGCCGCCAACGCCAATCGGCCCAAGGGCTTCGTCGAGGAAGGCGATCGGCACTGGCAGATCCACGCCAACGACCAGGCGACCAAGGCCGCCGACTACCTGCCGCTCATCGTGACCTACCGCGACGGGGCGGCGGTCCGCCTCACCGACCTGGGCGAGGTCGTCGATTCGGTGCAGGACCTGCGCAACGCCGGCCGCGCCAACGGCAAGCCGTCGGTGCTCGTCATCATCAACCGGCAGCCCAACGCCAACATCATCGAGACGGTCGACCGCGTGATGGCGCTGGTGCCCACGCTGCAGGCGACGATCCCGAGTGCCATCGACATGCGCCTCGCGCTCGAACGGACGACGACCATCCGTGCCTCGCTGCGCGACACCGGGCGCGCGCTCGCCATCGCGGTGGGGCTCGTGATCCTCGTGGTGTTCCTGTTCCTGCGCAACGGTCGGGCGACGCTCATCCCGGCGGTTGCCGTGCCGGTCTCGCTCGTCGGCACCTTCGGCGTCATGTACCTGGCCGGCTTCTCGATCAACAACCTGACGCTGATGGCACTCACCATCGCCACCGGCTTCGTGGTCGACGACGCCATCGTCGTGCTCGAGAACACGATGCGTCACGTCGAGCGTGGCGAGCCGCCGTATCGCGCGGCGCTGCGCGGTGCCCGCGAGGTGAGCTTCACCGTCCTTGCCATGAGCGTATCGCTCGTCGCCGTGTTCATCCCGATCCTGCTCATGGGTGGGATCGTCGGCCGCCTCTTCCGCGAGTTCGCGATCACGCTGTCGGCGGCGATCATGGTCTCGCTCGTCGTCTCGCTCACCACCTCGCCGATGATGTGCTCGCGCATCCTCAAGCCGCGCGGACACCGCCCGCCCGGCTGGCTCTCCAGCCGCCTCGAACGCGTGGGCGCGCTGGTGCTGCGCGGCTACCGAGCAAGCCTCGCCTGGAGCCTCGACCACGGGCCGCTCGTCATGCTGGTGCTGCTCGCCACGATCGCCCTCAATGTGTACCTGTACGTGATCATCCCCAAGGGCTTCTTTCCGCAGCAGGACACCGGGCGTCTCATCGGCGGCATCCAGGCCGACCAGAGCATCTCGTTCCAGGCGATGCGCGGCAAGCTCACCAGTTTCATGGCGATCGTCGGCGCCGATCCGGCGGTCGCCAACGTCGTCGGCTTCACCGGCGGCTCACACCGCAACTCGGGCTTCATGTTCATTTCGCTGAAGCCGCTTGCCGAGCGCAAGGACTCGGCCGATCAGGTCATCGCGAGACTGCGCCCGCAACTCGCCAGGGAGCCGGGGGCGAGCCTCTTCCTGGTTCCCGTGCAGGATATCCGCATCGGCGGCCGGCAGAGCAATTCGCAGTACCAGTACACGCTGCAGGCGGACGACCTCACGCTGCTGCGCGAGTGGGAGGGCAAGATCCGCGCGGCGCTGTCCAATCTCCCCGAGCTCGTCGACGTCAATACCGACACGCAGGACAAGGGCCTGCAGACGTCGGTCGTCATCGATCGCGATGCCGCCGCGCGGCTGGGCGTCACCACGCGGATGATCGACACCACCTTGAACGACCTCTTCGGGCAGCGGCAGGTCTCGACGATCTACGCCGAGAAGAACCAGTATCGCGTCGTCATGGAGGCGGCTCCCGAGTTCTGGCAGTCGCCGGAGACGCTGCGCAATACCTACGTTGCGAGCAGCACCGGCGGGCAGGTTCCGCTGTCGACGTTCGCCACCTTCGGACCGACCAACACACCGCTCGGCGTCAATCACCAGGGCCAGTTCGTCGCCTCGACGATCTCGTTCAACCTCGCCCCCGACGTATCGCTGTCGCAGGCCACCCGCGCGATCGACCAGGAGATGCTGCGCATCGGCGTACCGGCCGCGGTGCGCGGCACGTTCCAGGGAACCGCGCGCGCCTTCCAGGCGTCGCTGTCGAGCCAGCCGTGGCTGATCCTCGCGGCCTTGCTCACCGTCTACATCGTCCTCGGCATCCTCTACGAGAGCTTCGTCCATCCGCTCACGATCATCTCCACGCTGCCCTCGGCCGGTGTCGGCGCGCTGCTCGCGCTGCTCGCCTTCGGCACCGAGTTCTCGATCATCGCCTTCATCGGCGTGATCCTGCTCATCGGCATCGTGAAGAAGAACGCGATCATGATGATCGACGTGGCGCTCGCCAACGAGCGCGAGCACGGGATGTCGACGCGCGAATCGATCTTCGCGGCGTGCCTCGTGCGCTTCCGGCCGATCATGATGACGACGATGGCAGCGCTCCTCGGCGCGGTGCCACTCGCGCTCGCCGCCGGCGACGGCGGCGAGATGCGCCGCCCGCTCGGCATCGCGATCCTGGGCGGACTCGTGCTGTCGCAGGCGCTCACGCTCTACACCACGCCGGTGGTGTACCTCTATCTCGATCGCTTCCGGCTGTGGGCGCGCGGCCTGCGGCGCCACCCTCACCCGCCGCCCTCCTCGCCATCGCACGTCGCCCCGGCACCCGCACCATGAGCCACGCCGATCCCCGCTCGCTGTTCCATCGATTGCCGGCTGGCCGCCATGCGCTCGCGGTGGCGCTCTGCGCGGCGCTGGCGGGCTGCATGGTCGGCCCCGACTACGTGCGCCCCAGCGCGCCCGTGCCGGCGGCGTACAAGGAGATGGCTGGCTGGAAGGCAGCCGAGCCCGCCGATGCCGCGCCCAAGGGCGATTGGTGGACGGCCTACCGGGATCCCGACCTCGATGCATTGATGGTGCAGGTGAACGTCTCCAACCAGACGATCGCCGGTGCCGAGGCGCGGGTGCGACAGGCGAACGCCGCCAGCGCCGCCGCGCAGGCCGTGCTGTATCCCTTCGTCAACCTGTCGACGGGCGCGACGCGCAGCAACGCCGCCAACGTGAACGCCGGCCGCAGCACCAATGCCAGCTACAACCTCGGCGTCGGTGCGAGCTGGGAGCCCGACCTGTGGGGTGGCATTCGCCGCAACATCGAGGGCGCGGGGGCGAGCGCGCAGGCCAGCGCCGCCGATCTCGCCAATGCGCGCCTCGCCGCGCAGGCCGCACTCGCCCAGAACTACATCCTGCTGCGTCTCCAGGACGCGCAGCTGCAGCTCCTGCGCGATACCGTCGCCGCCTACGAAACCTCACTCACCTTCACGCGCAACCAGTACAACGCCGGCATCGTCGCTCGCGGCGACGTGGCGCAGGCCGAAGCGCAGCTGCGCAGCACCCAGGCGCAGGTCTACGACGCCGAACTCACGCGCCGGCAGCTCGAGCATTCGATCGCGGTGCTGTTGGGCAAGCCGCCGGCGGAATTGACCATCGCCCCGCGCTCGACGCTCGTCGCCGTGCTGCCCACGATCCCGGTCGCGGTCCCCTCGACGCTCCTCGAACGTCGCCCCGACATCGCCGCCGCCGAGCGGCGTGCCGCTGCCGCCAATGCGCAGATCGGCGTCGCGCAGGCGGCGTTCTATCCCACCATCACGCTCTCGGCCAACGGCGGCGTGCAGAACTCGCTCATCGGCAGCCTGCTCGCGCTGCCGAGCCGCTACTGGACGCTCGGCGCCTCGCTCGCGCAGTCGATCTTCGATGCCGGGCTCCGCAGCGCGCAGAAGGACGAGGCGATCGCGAGCTACGACGCCGCCGTCGCGGCTTATCGACAGACGGTGCTGACCGGCTTCCAGGACGTCGAGGACAATCTCGCCGCGCTCTCGCTCCTCGCGCAGGAAGCGGTGGCGCAGGACGCGGCCGTCGCCGCCACCCGCCTGTCCGCGACCATTGCGATGAACCAATACCGCGCGGGCACCACGAGCTACCTCGCCGTCGTGGTCCTGCAATCGAGCGCGCTCACCGCCGAGCGCAATGCGCTCGCGCTGCAGGCGCGGCGCTTCACGGCGAGCGTCGGCCTCGTGAAGGCGCTGGGCGGCGGCTTCAGCTACGACGAGATCGCGGCAGACGCGCGGTAGCGGCGCGGCGCGCCGTCACCGCTTCTGGCCGATCGCGCGGTACGCGGCGGGCAGTGCTGCCAGCGCTGCGTCGAGCCAGCCGAGGTCGTCGAGGCAGTCGAGCACGGTGTAGCGGCGGCGGATGAGCCGGGCGCGGCGAATGTCGGCGACGAGTTTGCCGAGCGGTACGCCGATGTCCTCGGGACGCGCGACGGCGCCACCGGCCGCAAGCCATTCAGCGAGGGTGGCCGCCGGCACGAGACGCGCCGCGAGCCGCTCGCGCAGCGTCGGCCAAGCGGTGCCGATCTGCCGGATTCGCGACTGCAAGTGCGGCGTATCCACCCGCTTCGCCTCCATCTCGGTGCGCGCGCCGGCGACCAGTGCCGGTTCGAACGACGCCGCGAGTTCATGCTCGACGTCGCGCCAGTCGCGCACCACGCGTGACGCGCACTGCGCGCAGCGGCTCACCACGTCCTGGGCGAACAGCCACTCGTAGACGGCGAGCATGGCGACCGTGGCCACACCCACCGCCGCTCCATGCGCGACCGGCTCGCCCCCGAGCTCGAGTCCATCCATCTCCCAGACGTGCGCGAGCTGGTGATCGCTGCCGCTCGCCGGACGCGAGTTGCCGTGCGCCTGCATCGCGAAACCGGAGATGAGCAAGCCGTCGATGAGCCCGCCCAGCGCCCGACGGTCGCGCGCGGCGATACCGGCAGGATCGCCGAGCCAACTCCGGATGTGCTCCTGGACGAGTGCAAAGGGCCCAGGCGCGATCGCTTCCGCGCCGAGGGCATCGGCCAGCACCCAGTCGGCACCGGCGACGAGCTTGCCCGCGAGATCGCCGTAGCCCCAGCCGGCCATCTCGGCCGGCGCGCCGGCGATGACGTCGAGGTCGGCAACCACCGCCACCGGCGGCGCGCAACGCACCGTGTGCTTGAAGCCGCCCTCCAGCATCGACGCTCCCGACGCCGCGTAGCCGTCCATGGACGCGGCCGTCGGCACGCACAGGTACGGCGTGGCGGCCAGTTCGGCAGCGAGCTTCGTCACGTCGTTGATGACCCCGGAGCCGACGGCGATGGGGATCGTGCTGCTCGCGCGCAACCGCGCGGCAACGTCGGCTGCGGCTTCGACGCGCGGCTTCTGCCGCGGCGTCCCGGGAAACACGATCGCGGGCTCGACGCTGATGCGCGCGCCGCGCAGCACCTGTTCCACGCGCGTGCCGGCCGCGGCCATCGTATTGCCGTCGGCGACGACGGTGCACGCGCGACCACCGAACAAGCGCGCGAACACGGCGGGTACGCTGCCCAGCGCGCCGGGTGCCACCTCCACCGCACGGGTGATCGTCGCCGCCGCCACCGCGCGTTCGAGTACCGTCTTCACATCGTCGCTCACCGCATCCCCCAGCTATCGATTCTCGCGCAGCGCGCAGCGCGGCCCGGCATGACTGCACATATGCGCATGGACACTTTCTCGTGGCGCGCGCAGGCTGCAATCAGCGCAGCAGCCGGGCCTTCGTCAACGCGTAGATGCGCTCGTCGGTGAGGTCGGCGATCGTCAGCGCCGGACCAATGGCCGCAAGCAGCGCGGCGCTGCCCGACGTCGCAACCGCGATCACGTCGACCGCTGCCGCTCGCGCGGCGGTGATACCCGGAATCGAATCCTCGAAGGCCAGCGCCTGCACGGGCTCCAGCGACAGCGCGCGCAGCGCGGCGAGATACGGATCCGGATGCGGCTTGCCGCGGGGCAGCTCGGGCGCGATGATCAGCGCGTCGAAATCCTTGGCAAAGCCGATCGTGTCGATCACGAGTTCGGCATTCTCGCGTGGCGCATTGGTGACGATCGCGGTCGCGAGGCCCTGCTCGCGCACCCAGGCGAGGAACTCGGCGGCTCCCGGCGTCGTGACGACCCCGGTCGCTGCAAGCGTGCGAAACCAGCGCTCCTTGTCCTGCGCGATCTCCTCGCGCTGCGCCTCGGGCATCCCGGGAAAGAGGAACGCGGTGATCTCCTCGTTCGAGCGTCCCGACACGTGCCGCAGGAACGTCGCCTCGTCGAGCGAACGACCATGCTCCCCGAGGAGTGCATTGAAAGCGGCGAAATGCAGGTGCTCGGTTTGCGCGAGCGTGCCGTCGAGGTCGAAGAGGAGCCCCGCGCGCGGTAGCGCTCCGCGCGCGGTCATGCTGGATCCGCCATGCCTACTTCATCATCGTCTGCGTTTCGCTCACCATCTTGGCAAGCCCCGCATCCGGCGCGATCTGACCGCGCATCACCTCGTTGATGATGTCGCGCTGCATGCGCCAGATGCGCACGGTATCGCGCGGATAGCCCTGCCACGGCAGCGCGCGGTCGACCTCGAGCGAAACCGTCCGGAAGTTCGGATTCTTGTCGTAGAAGGGACCGAGGAACTCCGGCCCACTCGCCCGCTTGTTGAGCGGCAGGTAGCCGGTGATCTCGACGATGATCTTCTGCGCCTCGGGGCCGGTGATGAACTTCGCGTACTCCCACGCCGCCTTCTGCTTTGCCGCGTCCTTGGTCGTCATGATGATCGCGCAACCACCGGTAGGCAGCCCGCCCTTGGCCTTGTCGTCGATCGGAAAGACGGCGGTCCCCAACGTATAGCGCGTGCCCACGCCGTCGGTGATGAGGCGAAGCCGCGCCGGCGTGTCGAAGAAGAGTCCCGTCTGCCCGGCGATGAACTGCTGGCGCGACGCCTCGAAGTCGAGGATCGACATCTTGCCGTCGGTCACGAAGCGGCGCAGGTCGCGCATCACCTTGCGCCCGATGTCGTTGTCGAAGGCGATCCTGGTGCCCGCATCGTCGAGCATGCGCCCGCCCGCCTGGTCGATGATCGCCTGGAAGAGCCAGGTATCGGGCCATCCATGCACGTCGTACGCCATTCCGGACGCGCCGGATGACGTCTGCGCGATCTTGCCGGCCAGCGCGATCACGCCGTCC
This sequence comes from Burkholderiales bacterium, assembly GCA_039807685.1. Taxonomy (GTDB): domain Bacteria; phylum Pseudomonadota; class Gammaproteobacteria; order Burkholderiales; family Casimicrobiaceae; genus VBCG01. The sequence continues at coordinate 4,523 of JBDHRR010000011.1, read as the reverse complement.
CACGTCGCCGGCATGTGTGCGGGATCGCCGCCTGCCTTCTTCACGAGTTCGGTATTGAAGTACATGATCGGCAGCGAGGCATTGACCGCGAGGCCGTACTGCTTGCCGCTCACCTGGCCGAGCTTGATCACCGAGTCGGCGTAGTTCTCCGCGCGCCACGCCGCGGGTTCGGCGGCAAGCATCGGGCCGAGGTCGACGATCTGGCCGCGCTTCTCCAGAGTCGCGGCGAGTTCCGCCATCAAGTGAAATCCCGGAAAATAGACGTCGGGAAGCTGGTTGGTCACCGCCGCCCGCAGCATCGCCTGGTGACCTTCGTCGTAATCCTTGGCGGGCGCCCGGAACTTGATCTCGACGTTCGGATGCGCCTTCATGAACGCTTGTGAAATCGGTTCGTGGTATTTCGCGAAGCCCGGCTGCGCGTACAGCACGTCGAGCGTCACCTTTTGTGCGACGGCCGGCCCCGCGAGCGCGCTCACCAATGCCGCTGCACCCGCAAGGCGCACGCACCCTGCGCGATTCCAGATTGCTTTCATGAGAGATCCTCCGTGGACTGCGGACATTCGACGCCGTGGCATACGCGCCGCCCCGAACAGATACGACCAGCGCCTGGCCGATGCCGACGACTTCACTCTAGCAAAGAGCGTTTGCTCGCACAAGATTGTCGAGTGCTCGTCCACTGACGCCATTCACTGACCACCGACACTCGTTGTGCCCTGCGGAATTGCTCGTAAGCAGAGCTAAAGTTATGATGCTTCGATGAACGAGTCTGCTCCAGTCGCGATCGGCTGCTCGCCATGAGCGAAGTCTCCGGACGACTCGACCAGGCGGCGCGCGCCGGCTGGCTCTACTACATCGCCGGCAAGACGCAGGACGACATCGCGCGGACGCTGAACGTATCGCGGCCCACCGCGCAGCGACTCGTCTCGCTGTGCCGCAGCGAGGGTCTCATCACCTTCCGGATCAACCACGCGATCAGCGAGTGCATGAGCCTCGCAGCGGCGCTGCGTGATCGCCATCGCCTGTTGCATTGCGACGTCGTGCCGTCGGATGCGAGCGACGAGACGAGCGCAACCGGCGTCGCCGAAGCGACGGCCATCGTCATCGAGCGCATGCTGCACGAGACGCGACCACTGGTCATCGGTCTCGGTACGGGTCGTGCGATGCGCGCGGCAGTGGCAAGGGTGGCGCCGACGCCGCGCCCACTGCACCGGATCGTATCGCTGGTCGGCACCATCTCGCCCGACGGATCGGCAAGCCGCTTCAATGCGCCCGCGCACCTCGCCGAACTCACCGGCGCGCAGCACTTCCCGCTGCCGCTGCCGATGCACGCGCCGACCGTCGCGCAGCGCGACCAGCTCCTGGCGCTGGATGCCGTGCGCCGGGTCGTCGCGATGGCGCAGCGCGCCGATGCCTGGCTCTCCGGCGTGTCGCAATTCGATGAGAATGGTGCGCTCTACCGCGACGGCTTCATCAGCCGCGACGAGTTGCTGGAGCTCATGCGAGTCGGCGCCGTCGGCGAGAATCTCGGCTGGGCCTTCGATGCCCAAGGGCAGATCCTCTCCGGCGGACCCAACGCGCGCATCACCAGCGTGCCGCCCTCCCCCGGCGCCGATCGCCTGCGCATCTGCGTGGCACACGGCGCCGAGAAAGTCACGGCGCTGCACGCGGCCCTCGCGGGGCGCATCGTCAACGGGCTCATCACCGACGAGGCGACCGCGCGCGCGCTCCTCGCGCATTGAACACGCAGACACCGACACGGACCCGCCCATGACCCAGCCACTATCCCGAGCCGCTCTCGCCGCGCTGCCGCCCGGCGTGGGCGCACCGGCGTACGACCCGCGTTCGCTGCGCGCCGGCATCGTCCACATCGGTATCGGCAATTTCCATCGCGCGCACCAGGCGGTCTATCTCGACGAGCTCTTTGCGTTGGGCGAGGATCACGGCTTCGGGATCGTCGGCGCCGGCATCCGCGACGCCGACCGGACGATGCGGGCGGCGCTCGCCCGCCAGGATTACCTCACCACCGTCGTCGCGCAGGAGGGCACGAGCACGCAGACGCGAGTGACCGCGGCGATGGTGGACTTCGTCGATCCCGCGGCAGCCGATACGGTGGTCGCCGCACTCGCCGACCCGGCGATTCGCATCTGCTCGCTCACGGTGACCGAGGGCGGTTACTGCGTCGATGCGGCGACCGGGCACTTCGATCCGCGACACCCCGACATCGCCGCCGACGCCGCCGCGCTGACGTCGACCGGCACGCCGGCGAGTCCATCCCGCTGGCACACCGCCTTCGGACCCATCGTCGCCGCCCTCGTCCGGCGCCGGGCCGCGGGGCACGATCCGTTCACGGTCATGTCCTGCGACAACCTGCCCGGCAACGGCGACGCGGCGCGGGCCGCGGTCCTGGGTCTCGCGGAGAAGGTGGACCCCGGCCTCGCCTCGTGGATCGACCGCCACGCCACGTTTCCCAATGCGATGGTCGATCGCATCACGCCGGCGACCACCGATGCGCAGCGGACGTGGTTGCGCGAGCGCCACGGCCTCGACGACGCGCGACCGGTGTTCTGCGAGACGTTTCGCCAGTGGGTGCTCGAGGATCGTTTCTGCGCCGGCCGCCCGGCGCTGGAGAAGGTCGGCGTCGAGTTCGTGGCCGACGTGCACCCGCACGAGCGGATGAAGATCCGCATCCTCAACGGCGGCCACGCGGCGATCGCGTATCCCGCGGCGCTCCTCGACATCATCCACGTGCACGACGCGATGGCCGATACCCGTATCGCCCGCTTTCTCACCAAGCTCCTCACGGAGGAAGTGCGCCCGGTGGTGCCGCCGGTCGCCGGCGTCGATCTTGCCGTCTACCAGGCGACCGTCGAGCGCCGCTTCGCCAATCCCGCTGTCGGCGACACCGTGCGCCGGCTCTGCCTCGACGGCTCGAATCGGCAACCGAAGTTCATCGTCCCCACGATCGCCGCGCGGCTCGCGCAGGGCCAGAGTGTCGACGGGCTCGCACTCGCCTCCGCCGCGTGGTGCCGCTACTGTCGCGGCACGACCGACAGCGGCGCCGCGATCGCTCCCAACGACGACGCCTGGGCGCGCCTGACGGCAACCGCGCAGGAGGCGCACCGCGACTCGCGGGCGTGGCTTGCCATGCGCGACATCTACGGCGACGTCGGCACACATCCCGTCTTTGCCGCGGCCTTCGACGCGGCGCTGCGCACGCTCGCCACCGACGGTGCCGCGCAAGCGCTTGCGCGCTACCTCGGGTAGCGCCGCATGCATCTGGGCATCGACCTCGGAACCTCCGGCGTCAAGGCCGTGGTGGTGGACGACGCCGGCCGCATCGTTGCGAGCGCGGTTGCACCGCTCACCCGCCGCTCACCGCAAGCCGGTTGGTCGGAACAGGATCCGGCCGACTGGTGGCAGGCCACCGCGACGGCGGTACGCGAACTGCCATCGGCCGTGCGGGACGGTATCCGCGGCATCGGCCTCGCCGGGCAGATGCACGGCGCGGTGCTCCTCGATCGGTCCGACCGCGTGCTGCGTCCGGCGATCCTGTGGAACGACGGCCGTGCCGCGGTCGGATGTCGCACCTTCGAATCCCGCGAACCCGCCAGCCGCACGCTGTCGGGCAATCGCGCGATGCCCGGCTTCACGGCACCCAAGCTCATCTGGGTCGCCGCGCACGAGCCGGATATCTTCGCGCGCACCGCGCAGGTGCTCCTGCCCAAGGATTGGCTGCGGCTCGAACTCACCGGCGAGCATGCGAGCGAGCCCTCCGATGCCTCGGGGACGCTGTGGCTCGACCTTGCCCGTCGCGAGTGGTCGCCGGCGCTGCTGGCCGCGTCGGGTCTCGATATCGCGGCCATACCGCGGCTCGTCGAGAGTGCGGCGACGAGCGGAGCGCTGTCGGCGCACGCGGCGAGCGCACTGGGCCTCGGCACCGGCATCCCGGTCGTTGGCGGCGGCAGTGACAATGCCTGCGGTGCCGCCGGCATCGGCGTCATCGACGACGGCCAGGCGCTGCTGTCGCTCGGCACCTCGGGGGTTCTGCTCGTCGCCGACGAGCGGCCGCGCCCGAATACGGAGCAGGCGGTGCACGCGTTCTGCCATTGCCTGCCCGAGCGCTGGCTGCGTCTTGCCGTGATGCTCTCGTGCACCGCGACGCTGGCCGCGGTCGTGCGCATGACGGGCGCCAGCGACGAGGCGGCGCTCGTCGCCGAGGTCGAGGCGGCATCCTCGCCACCGCTGCGACGCCTCGTGCTGCTGCCGTATCTCGACGGGGAGCGCACGCCGCACGACGATCCTGCGGCCTGCGGCGTCGTCTTCGGTCTCGACGCGACGACGACGCGGGCCGATCTCGGGCGCGCCGCGCTCGAAGGTGTGGCCTTTGCGCTCGCCGACGGCCTCGATGCGCTCGAGTCGACCGGCACCGCCGTGGGCTCGCTCGCCGTCGTCGGCGGCGGCTCGCGCTCGCGCCTGTGGGGCCGGCTCATCGCGACCGCGCTCGGCCGCCCGCTCAGCTATCC
>JBDHRR010000114.1:0-11535 GCA_039807685.1 Burkholderiales bacterium | reverse complement strand
GCCGGCGTCGCAAGGCGAGGGACCGACCCGCCCTCCGATTCGCGAAGGAGCGAGCGATGCTGAAGACGTATCACGGAAGCTGTCATTGCGGCGCGGTGAAGTTCGAGGCCGATCTCGACCTTACGCATCTTTTCAACAGCCGCAAGAACCAGCACTGGTTCTGCAAGCACTGTGGCGTACGCGCCTTCGGTGTCGGGACCGAGACGCCGATCGGCAAGATGGTCGGCGTCAACCTCGGTTGCCTCGATGACGTATCGGAGGAGGAACTGTCGCGACTGACGATCACCTACGTCGACGGGCTGCACGATCGCTGGAATTCACCGCCGCAGTTCCACACGTACCTGTAGCGCGGCGAGCCCCAGGTCTTCGCATCCGTGGCACCGGTGACGCGACGTCGCTTCCTGGAGGGCGCGGCCGGGCTGGCCGCTGCGGCGGCAGCGAGTCTCCTGCCGCCGAACCTGCGCCGCGCGCTGGCGCAGGCGCCGGCGCGTCCGGGGTCGCTGCGCGACATCGAGCACGTCGTCCTGCTGATGCAGGAGAACCGGTCGTTCGACCACTATTTCGGAACGCTCGCCGGCGTCCGCGGTTTCGGCGACGAGCGCGCGCTCGTGCTGGCCGACGGCCGTTCGGTATTCCACCAGCCCGACCCGACCAATCCGCGCGGCTACGTGCTGCCGTTCCACCTCGACACGCGCGCCACGAGTGCGCAGAAGATTCCCTCGACGAATCACTTGTGGAAGGCGCAGCACGCGGCGTGGAACCACGGCAGGATGGACCGCTGGATCACCGCGCGCCGCGAGAGCGACAAGGAGAAGGCGCCCTTCGTCATGGGCTATCACACGCGCGCCGACGTCCCGTTCCATTACGCGCTCGCCGACGCCTTCACGATCTGCGACGCCTACCATTGCTCGGTGCTGGGGCCGACCTGGCCCAATCGCATGTACTGGATGACCGGCACCATCGACGCCGCGGGCGAGTACGGCGGTCCGATGATCGCCAACAAGAAGATCCCCGGCGGCTATCGCTGGACGACGTACGCCGAGCGCTTGCAGGACGCGGGAGTGAACTGGAAGGTCTATCAGCAGCAGGACAACTACGGCTGCAACGTGCTCGAATATTTCCAGGCGTTCCAGATGGCCGCGGGCGACAGCGACCTGTACCGCAGGGCGATGCTTCGCGAACCCGCAGGGACCTTCGAGGACGACGCGCGCAACGACCGCCTGCCCGCGGTATCGTGGCTCATTCCGACGAGCACCGAGTCCGAGCACCCCGACTACATGCCTGCCGCGGGTGCTGCCTTCATCGCGAGCAAGCTGGAGGCGATCGCCGCGCGACCCGAGGTGTGGGCCAAGACCGCTTTCATCCTGAGCTACGACGAGAACGACGGCCTCTTCGATCACGTGCCGCCGCCGGTGCCGCCCGCCGGGGCGCCCGGCGAATTCGTGCAGGGTCAGCCCATCGGGGGCGGCTTTCGCGTGCCCTGCATCATCGTTTCGCCGTGGACGGTCGGCGGCTGGGTGTGCAGCGAGCGCTTCGACCACACGTCGGTGCTGCGCTTCCTCGAGAAGTGGACCGGCGTTGCCGAACCGAACATCAGTGCGTGGCGACGGCGGACCTTTGGCGATCTGACGGCGGCGTTTCGCTTTGCCGACCGGGCGGCGCCGGCGCCGGGGATCCCCGATGCGGCTGCCGACCTTCGCCGCGCGCGGTCGGAGGTGACGACGCTGCCGGCGCCTTCGCTACCCGGTGATGCGCAAGCCTCGCCAGTGCAAGAGCGCGGCGAGAGGCCTCGCGTCGGGCCGCGGAGGTGACCGATCCGCGCGAGCGGAGCCGGTCCCTGCGCGCAGCGTCCGCGCACCGACGCGGGGCACGAAGCGGCCCGGGCGCCCGTACCGCGCGCCGAGTGCGCGCCATTGCCGGGTCGGCATGCGCCGATGGGCTACACTCGGGCACACGCCAGCGCTCGCCCGTGCGTGCCGCCGTCCGGCAGGTCGCTGCCACGCCGCCAGCGAGGATTGCGAGCCCTTCCATCGATCAGCACCGCGCCATGTCGTTCCACGCCTGGATCATCTATCTGCTCGCTGCCATCGGCCTGTCGCTCTCGCCGGGTCCCAACGGGCTCCTCGCCTTGACGCACGGCGCGTTGCACGGCCGCCGCAAGACGATCTGGACGGTGGTCGGCGGCTCGCTTGGCTTCACGGTGATCATCGCCTTGTCGATGTTCGGCATCGGCGCGCTCCTCAAGGCGTCGGTGGTCTGGCTGACGCTGCTCAAGTGGATCGGTGGCGGCTATCTCGTGTGGCTCGGCATCCAGGTGTGGCGCGCGCCGCCCATCAGCGGCATGGCGCTGCGCCCGGCGACCGCCGCGGGCGGCTGGACGCTGTTCCGCCAAGGCGCACTGTCGGCGATGACCAATCCGAAGGGCATCCTCTTCTTCGCCGCGTTCCTGCCGCAGTTCATCGATCCGGCAGGCAGCCTCCTCGTGCAGTTCGGCATCATGGCCGGGACGTTCGTCGTCATCGAGTTCGTCACCGAAATGTTCATCGCGAGCCTCGCGCACCGGATACGGGACTGGCTGGCGCGCGTGGGCCGCGGCTTCAATCGCGTGTGCGGGGGCCTCTTCGTCGCCATCGGCGCGCTGCTGCCGCTGCGCACATAGCCTCACGTCGCCACACCGGAGATCGAGCATGGGCACGACATCGCAGGCACAACATCTTGGCGACGTCATCGGACGTTACCGCTTCGCCTATCTCATGACGACGAATGCGAAGGGGGCGCCGCATGCGGTCATGGTCTCGGCCGCGCTCGACGCTACCGAGATCGTCGTCGAAGGCATCGGTCGACGCACGCGGGAGAACGCTTCGGCGCGACCGGCGGTCGGCCTCGTCTGGCCGCCGCCAAGCGAATCGGAGCACTCGCTGATCGTCGACGGTGCGGCGACGATCGTCGGCGACACGCTGCGCATCGTGCCGACGCGCGCGGTGCTGCACCGCTCGGCGCCGCGCGATCCGCCCGATCCGTCGGTGAGTTGCGTATCGGACTGCGTCGAACTCGGGTTCGACACGACTCGCCGCACGACGTGACGGCATTCCAGACGCTCGGCGCCTTGCTCGGACTGTACACGCTGTACGCCGCGATCCGCGGCAAGGTGTACGCCAAGTCCGGGCCCTGGGGCAGGGTGGTCGCGCGGGAGGAGTCGCCGACGTACTTCTGGGTCGTCATTGCCATCTACGCCGGGCTCGCCTTGGTACTGGCCGTGCTGTTCTGACCCGGATATCGTTTTCCATCACCATCCACAGCGTGAGGATGCACCATGACCGACTCGAAGAAACTCACTACCGCCTTCGGCTGCCCGGTGGTCGACAACCAGAACACGATGACCGCAGGTCCGCGCGGCCCGGTCCTCCTGCAGGATGTGTGGCTCCTGGAGAAGCTCGCGCACTTCGACCGCGAGGTGATCCCCGAGCGGCGCATGCACGCCAAGGGCAGCGGCGCGTACGGCACGTTCACGGTCACGCACGACATCACGAAATACACGCGGGCAAAGATCTTCTCGAAGGTCGGCAAGAGGACCGATCTGTTCGCGCGCTTCACGACGGTGGCCGGCGAGCGCGGGGCGGCGGATGCCGAGCGCGACATCCGTGGCTTCGCGGTCAAGTTCTATACCGAAGAGGGCAACTGGGACATGGTCGGCAACAACACGCCGGTCTTCTTCCTGCGTGATCCACTCAAGTTTCCCGATCTCAACCATGCGGTGAAGCGCGACCCGCGGACCAACCTGCGCAGCGCGCAGAACAACTGGGATTTCTGGACGCTGCTGCCCGAGGCGCTGCATCAGGTGACGATCGTGATGTCCGACCGGGGGATTCCCGCGAGCTACCGGACGATGCACGGCTTCGGCTCACACACCTTCAGCTTCATCAATGCGAAGAACGAGCGCTTCTGGGTCAAGTTCCACTTCAGGTCGCAGCAGGGCATCAAGAACCTCACCGATGCCGAAGCCGAGGCGATCGTCGGCCGCGATCGCGAATCGCACCAGCGTGACCTGTACGACGCCATCGAGCGCGGTGACCATCCGAAGTGGACGCTCAAGGTGCAGGTGATGCCGGAGAAGGATGCCTCGAAGGTTCCCTACAATCCCTTCGACCTCACCAAGGTCTGGCCGCACAAGGACTACCCGCTGATCGACGTCGGCGTGATGGAGTTGAACCGCAACCCGGAAAACTTCTTCGCCGAGGTCGAGCAATCGGCGTTCAATCCGGCGAGCGTCGTGCCGGGTATCGGCTTCTCGCCCGACAAGATGCTGCAGGCGCGGCTCTTCTCCTACGGCGACGCGCAGCGCTATCGGCTGGGCGTCAATCACGCGCAGATCCCGGTCAATGCCCCGCGCTGCCCGGTCCACAGCTACCACCGCGACGGCACGATGCGCGTCGACGGCAACTTCGGCAGCACCAAGGGCTACGAGCCCAATAGCCTCGGCGAATGGCAGGAGCAGCCCGATTTCCGCGAGCCGCCGCTGTCCATCGAAGGCGCGGCCGATCACTGGAACCATCGCGAGGACACCGATTACTACTCGCAGCCGGGGGCGCTCTTCCGTCTCATGTCACCCGCGCAGCAACAGGTGCTGTTCGCCAACACCGCGGCGAACATCCACGATGCATCGCGCGAAGTGAAGCTGCGTCACATCGGCAATTGCCTGAAAGCCGATCGCGCCTACGGCGAGGGTGTCGCGAAGGCACTCGGGATCCCCGCGGGCGAGTTGCCGCGGTAGCATCGTCGACACCGGCGTCGCCGTGGCGGCCTGTCCGCAGTGCGGACCCAACGGAACGGGTGCGCGCTCCCGCCCGGTGCGCCGAACGTCGTGTTGCCCTCCGTACCGCGCATTGCAGGTACCCGTCGAACGCACCGCGCACATCGCGCACGGACCATGACATCGCCACAAACATCGCCAGAGCCGCCACCAACGAAAGCGAGGCACCGAATCGATGGAGGGCAGATCGATCGATGGGTCGCAACGGTCGCGGCGATCGTGCTGTCGACCGCAACCGTGCTGACGGCTTGGAGCGGGTATCAGGCGTCGCGTTGGGGCGGCGTGCAATCGTCATCCAACAACCAGGCCAGCAAGGCCCGGATGGAGGCTGCGCACCGCAACAGCCAGGCGACGTTGCGAATGATCATGCACCTTGGCCTCTTCGAGCAATACGTCGTCGCGATCGCGGCGGACAACCGCAAGCTTGCCGATTTCCTCTACGCGCGATTCCCGCAGCCGTTGCGCGCTGCGACGGACGATTGGCTGAAGACGAACCCGCTCACCAACGCCGATGCCCCGCGCTCGCCCTTCGACATGGCGAGCTATCGGCTTCGTGAGCAGGCCGAGGCGGATCGCCTGGAGAATGTTGCCGAGGAAATGTCGCAGGCAGCCGGGAATGCCAGCGCGTTCGGGGAACGCTATGTGCTGCTCACCCTCATCTTCGCGATGTCGCTCTTCTTCTGCGGTATCAGCACCAAGGTCAAGTGGCCTGCGGTCGAGGTGGCGATGCTGGCAATGGGCGTGGTCGTGCTGGTGGGCGGTGTGATCACCTTGCTGCTGCTGCCCGTGCGTTGAACCCGCTCGTCGCACCGGCGCGCATCTCGGCACGCCGCCGTCCCCGATGCTCCCTCTCGTATTCGCTGCGCCTGCCGCCTCGCATCGATCGCCTCGTGGTCCAGCAACGCCTATCGGGGAGCGAGCCCCGCGGGCTGCTAGAATCGACGAGCACCGGGGATTCCGGTGTCGTCCAACGCAGTCGCACGATCTGCATCACGACAGGAGCTTTCACGCATGGCCGATACCTGGCTCAACAGCCTCATCACCGACACCCCGCAAGCCGGCTTCGAGCTCGCGATCACGCTGAGCCGGCGCGGCGTCAAGTACACGCAGCCGGACCCCGCGGTCCTGAAGAAGCTACGCCCGGAATATGCCGAGGATGCCGAAGCGCTCACCGCCGCCTCGCAGGTGATCGCCATCAATTTCCAGACGATCGCCGCCGCGAACAACTACTGGCGCAAGTAGGTTTCAAGGCCGTCGCCGCGGAACTCCCGCGGGATCGTGGTGCCCTAAGCCGTGCACGTCGCGGCGGCGCCCACGGGTGCCGTCGCGCATGCTAACGTTGCGCCAGCGCGCACCGTCACCGCAGCCGATGGACCCCCGATGAAAAAAGTGGCGCTCTACAGCAGTTCGACCCGGTCGCGGCGTGAGTCCGCGACCGCGCCGCCGGTCGCGTCTGAGTCGGCTGCTGGCGGATCGCCCTCAGCCGCCGCCGGGCCGGGTGGCGTGCCGCCGTCGTCGCCCGATGCTGACGGACGCCTGCGCCGCCTCTGGCGTCGCTTCCAGGCACCGCTCCTGGTCCTGGCGGGCGCGCTGGTTGCCGCCGGACTCCTCGTGGCCTACGACCGCACGCGGCCAGCTCCGCAGGAGTTGACGCAAAAGGACATCGACGCGGCGGTATTGCACACGCTGGAGACGACGAGCCTGCCGTCGATGGCCACGCGGGCGGCAGCGATCGTCGCGCCGTCGGTCGTGCGGGTCATGGGTTACAGCCCCGACACCGACGAGGACAAGGAGGCCAGGGCGCGCGCCAGGGAGAAGGCCGACGATGCGGGCAAGGGCGCCCCAAGGGCGAAGCCGGCGCCCGCCGAGAAGCAGCGTGCTGCGCCCAAAGACGCCGCACGAGACCGTCTCGCGCGCAACGACGGCGGCAAGGCGCCGGAGGCGGGCAGCGAGCGCGGCGCCAGGGAGCGCGCCGGCCGCGAGAAGGATCCCGCCGATCCCAAGGCGCCCGGTGACCTGCCGAAGAAGGATGCCGACGACGACGGCGGCTTTCCCGGCTACCACGGCAGCGGGGTGGGAACGGGCGTGGTGATCGTCGACAAGGGCATCATCCTCACCAACCTGCACGTCGTCCTCGGCGCCGAGAAGGTCAAGGTTCGCTTCTTCGACGGCATGGAGGCCGAAGCAGTGGTGGTGGGCATGCGACCCGAACACGACCTCGCGGTGCTGCAGGCCAAGGCCATCCCCGACGACCTCCAGGCCGCCGCACTGCGCTCGACCGCCGACCTGCAGGTGGGCGACCAGGTCGTCGCCGTCGGCTTTCCATTCGGCATCGGCCCGTCGGCGTCGGCGGGCGTGGTCTCGGGTCTCAAACGCGAATACACCTCGCCGGAGGGGAAGCGCGTCTTGACGAACCTCATCCAGTTCGACGCCGCCGCCAATCCCGGCAATTCGGGCGGGCCGCTCGTCACCGCCGAGGGCGAGGTGGTCGGCATCGTCACCGGCATTCTCAATCCGACGCGCCAGCGGGTGTTCATCGGCATCGGTTTCGCGGTGCCCATCGAGAACGCCGCTGCGGCGGCCGGCATGTCGCCGTTCTGATCGCCACCGATCCCCGTCACTCACGCCGAAAGCCCGATCCCGCATGGAACTCCGCGAAACGAATGCCGAAGTCGCCACCTTGATGGAGCGCATCCTCTACGAGGTGAAGAAGGTGGTGGTCGGGCAGGACCACTTCCTCGAACGCGTGCTGGTGGCGATCCTCGCGCAGGGACACCTGCTGGTCGAGGGAGTGCCGGGGCTCGCCAAGACGCTCACGGTCAAGACGCTCGCCCGCGCGGTGCGCGGCTCGTTCAAGCGCATCCAGTTCACACCCGACCTCGTGCCGGCCGATCTCGTCGGCACCCGCATCTACAACCAGAAGACGGGCGACTTCGCGACTTCGCTCGGTCCCGTATTCACGCATCTCCTGCTCGCCGACGAGATCAACCGGGCGCCCGCCAAGGTGCAAAGCGCGCTGCTCGAGGTGATGCAGGAATACCAGGTCACGATCGCCGGCGAGACGCATTACGTCCCGCAGCCGTTCCTGGTGATGGCGACCCAGAACCCGATCGAGACCGAGGGCACGTATCCGTTGCCCGAGGCGCAGGTCGACCGCTTCATGATGAAGGTGCTCGTGGGTTATCCCAGCGAGGACGAGGAGTTCGTCATCGTGCAGCGGGTGACCGGCGAGCCGATCGACGTCGTCGCCGTGGCCACCACCGAGCAGCTCGCCGAGTTGCAGAAGGAGTGCCGGCGCGTCTACGTCGACCCCAACTACATCACCTATGCGGTGAAGGTCGTCGCCGCCACGCGCGAGCCGGAGCGCTTCGGCCTCAAGGATTTCGGACGCTTCCTCACCTACGGCGCGTCGCCGCGGGCGACGATCCACATGATCGAGGGCGCCAAGGCGCTCGCCATGCTGCGCGGACGCAACTACGTGCTGCCCGAGGACGTGATGGACATCGTTCCCGACGTCATGCGCCACCGGCTCGTGCTGTCGTACGAGGCGCTCGCCGAAGGGCAGACGCCCGACATGCTGATCCGCAAGGTCATGCAGACGGTGCGCGCACCCGACCGGCCGCTCGAGTCGCATGTCCGCGTCGCCAACGCCTGAGGCGATCCTGCGCCGGCTCGAGTGGACGGTGATCCGCCGTCTGGACGGGCTGCTGCACGGCGACTATCGCACGCTCTTCCGGGGCTACGGCCTCGACCTTGCGGACCTGCGCGAGTACCAGCACAACGACGACGTCCGGCACATCGACTGGAACGTCACCGCGCGCCTGCAGGTGCCGTACGTGCGCGAGTTCAACGAGGAGCGCGAGGTCGCCGCGTGGTTCCTGCTCGACTTGTCGCCATCGGTCGATTTCGGCTCGGAGAGCGTGCGCAAGCGCAACGTGGCGAGCGAATTCGTCGCGGTGCTGGCACGCCTCCTCACCCGGCACGGCAACCGCGTCGGCGCGCTCCTGTATGGCACCGAGGTCGACCAGGTCATTCCCACTCGCGCCGGTCGCCGCCACGTGCTGCATCTCCTGCACGCCATGCGCACGCGGCCCGTCGCCGCGCAGGCCACGCCCACCGATCTCGACGTCCTGCTGCGTGCCGCGTACGAGGTGATTCGCCGCCGCTCGCTCGTCTTCGTGGTCTCCGATTTCATCAGCCGTCCGGGTTGGGGGACCACGCTCGCGCACCTCGCGCAGCGCCACGAAGTCATCGCGGTGCGCCTGTACGATCCGCTCGAACGCCAGCTTCCGGACCTCGGCCTCCTCGTGATCCAGGATTCGGAGACGGGTGAGCAGGTCTTCGTCGATACGCACGACAAGGGCTTTCGCCGGCGCTTTGCGGAGCTCGCGCAGAAGCGCGAGGAGGAGCTGCGCGCCGCCTTCCGCAGCGCCGGCGTCGATGCGCTGGAGCTTGCCACCGACGACGAGCTGGCCGACGCGATCATGCGCTTTGCCGATCTGCGCAAGCGACGCAGCCAGCTCGCTGCCGGCGGCGGCATGCCGCAGCACATGGGTGCCGCGTGACACAGCTGCGCGCGTCGTGGCGACCGCTGCCGCTGCCTGCCGCGCGGCGCGCGTAGACGCGAGCTGCCAGGCTGCGCGATGAAATTCCCGCTCACCTTCCTCTGGCCCGACCTCCTGTGGTTGCTCGTCGTCGTGCCCATCCTGGTGGTCGCGTACCTGTGGATCCTGCGGCGCAAGCGGCGGCTCGCCGCGAAGTACGCGAGCCTCGCCATGGTCAAGGATGCCATCGGCACCACGTCGCGGTGGCGCCGGCACACGCCGCCGGCGTTGTTCCTGCTCGCGCTGACGCTCATGATCCTCGCCATCGCGCGCCCGCAGGCGGTGTTGCTGCTGCCGTCGCTGCACGACACGATCATTCTTGCCATGGACGTCTCCGGCAGCATGCGGGCAGCGGACGTCGCACCCAATCGCCTGGCTGCCGCGCAGGCGGCGGCGAAGGCCTTCGTCGACGACACGCCGACGCACACGCGGGTGGGCATCGTCTCGTTCGCCGGGACCGCCGCCGTGGTGCAGCCGCCCACCCGCGAGCACGACGACCTCGTGCAGGCGATCGATCGCTTCCAGTTGCAGCGCGGGACCGCGGTCGGCGCCGGGATCCTGGTGGCGCTGAAGACGATCCTTCCGGACGTCGAGTTCGACCTTCGCTCGTCGAATCCGCGCCCGGAGGCGCAGAAGAACGCCGCGCCCGCTCGCCCGGCGCCGCCGAAGGGGGCCGAGAAATCGCCGCCGGCGCCGGTGCCACCGGGGTCGTATCCGAACGCCGCCATCATCCTTCTTACCGACGGTCAGGCGACCACCGGTCCCGACCCCATCGAGGCGGCGCGCATGGCCGCCGAGCGCGGCGTGCGCGTCTTCACCGTCGGCATCGGCACCGAAAAGGGCGAGCTCCTGGGCGCCGAGGGTTGGTCGATGCGGGTGCGTCTGGACGAGGCGTCGCTGAAGAAGATCGCCGACATCACGCAGGGCGAGTATTTCCACGCCGGCACCGCCGACGAGCTCAAGAAGGTCTACCGGTCACTCAACTCGAAGCTCGTCTTCGAGCAGAAGCAGACCGAGGTGACGGCGCTGTTCGCCGCCGCCGCGGCGCTCCTGGCCGTGGTCGCCGCGCTGCTGTCGATGCTGTGGTTCGGACGGATCATGTAGGAAGCCCTGGTCGTCCGCGGCGCTCCCCGGGGCGCGATGGTCGTGGCGCGCCTCGCTGGCCCGCACGAAACCGACGCGGGCAGCCAGCTCATCGTGATGCCTGATGCTTCGATGCTGCCGGCGGCCTGGCGCCGTCGGATACGGTCGCTTGCCGGCGCGTACGCCGTGCTCGCCGGGCTCGCCGTCGTCGCCTGGGCCTTGCCGCACCTGCCGGGGTGGGTTCTCGGCGTGGCGATCGTGCTGTTCGCGCTCCCCGCCATGCCCGCTGCGTGGCATCGCGGCACCGTGCGGCGACTGGCCCGCCTGCATGAGTTCGCCGTGGGTCACTGGCTGCGTCGCTGGGCCGCGCGCCGGCTGTTGGGTCAGGCCGCGACAGCGATCCTCGCGATCGTCGCCGCCGCAGCGGTGCTGCTCCAGGCGCCGTACTTCGGCGCCCTCGAATGGTCGCTGGTGGCGCTGTCGCCGCTCGTCTACCTCGGCTGGTCGCTGGCCTGCCTCGCGCGGGCGAGGCCGCTCTTCTCCCATCCCGTCTATGCGGTGAGCGCGGCGACGCGCCTTGCCCGCGCTCTCACGTTCGCGACGTTGTGTCTCGCCTGGTTCGTCGGCCGCGGCCTGCATGCCGAGCCGCCGGCGGCGCCGCTCGCGGAGATCGTGTACGCGTTGCAGTCGCGCTGGCCGCAGGTGTCGTCGGCCATCGTGCGCCTCGCGCTCGATGCCGGCGCCTGGGCGCAGGGGACGCTCGCCACCATCGGGTCGGCGGCATCGGCGCCGTCGTGGCGCGTCGCTCTTGCGCTGCTGGTGCTGCCCGTCACCGTGTTCGGCTACGCAACGGCGGTGGCGGCGAGCCTTTCGCTTCCGCGCCATGAGTACCGGCGCATCTTCGCCGCCACGCTCACCGCGGATGAGACGCCGGCGCTGCCGCGACGTCGCAGGCGCGCCTACGCCGTCGCGACCGGACTGGCGGCGCTCGCGCTGATTGGCCTCGTCTGGCGGGTGGACGCGGCGCTCGGCGGCCAC
>JBDHRR010000113.1:0-11778 GCA_039807685.1 Burkholderiales bacterium | reverse complement strand
ACAACATTGCGATGACGGTGACGTTGATCCAGCCGATTGCGATGGAAGAGGGGTTGCGTTTTGCGATCCGCGAGGGTGGCCGCACGGTCGGCGCCGGCGTGGTGTCGAAGGTGATCGAGTAGGCCAGTAGCTCAATTGGCAGAGCGGCGGTCTCCAAAACCGCAGGTTGGGGGTTCGATTCCCTCCTGGCCTGCCACTTTCAGGTATCAGAGGTCGGGTATCAGGGATCAGAAAGTGGCGGAGTTTCCGGTGGCGCGGCATTGGGCCGCGGCACCGGTCGGACGGATCGGTGAAAGGCAAGGGGGTATCAGCGCGTCGGGATCAACAGCGTCGGATCGGAAGGCAGGCAACGCGACTTCCACGTCGTGCCACCGAGAACACCGGCGCATCTGATACCTGATACCTGATTCCTGTTCCCTGAAATGGACAAAGCAAAGATCGCAGGTGCGGCGTTGTGCGTGGTGGCGGGCCTGTACGGCTACTACCACTTCTCCGAGAGCGCCATGGTGCTGCGCATCCTCATGGTGCTGGCCGGCCTCGTCCTCGCCGGAGTGGTTGCCTGGACGTCGGCGCCGGGCAAGGAATTCTTTGCATTCGCCCAGGAATCCTGGGCGGAAGCGGGGCGGGTGGCGTGGCCCACCCGCAAGGAAACGCTGCAGACGACGGGCATCGTCTTCGTCTTCGTCGTGGTCATGGCGCTCTTCCTGTTCGCGGTGGATACCACGCTGGCATGGATCATCAAATTGCTGACGCAAGGCAGGGTCGACGGATGAACGACAAGAAGTGGTTCGTCGTGCATGCCTACTCGGGATTCGAGAAGAGCGTGCAGCGGGCGCTGATCGAGCGGATCAAGCGCTCGGAGATCGCCGACCAGTTCGGTCAGATTCTGGTGCCGGTCGAAGAAGTCGTCGAGATGAAGAACGGCGCCAAGGCGATTTCGGAGCGCAAGTTCTTCCCCGGGTACGTCCTGGTGGAAATGGCGATGACGGACGATTCGTGGCACCTCGTCAAGAGCACCCCCAAGGTCACGGGCTTCGTCGGCGGCACCGCCAACAGGCCGACGCCGATCTCGCAGAAGGAAGTCGACGCCATCCTGCGCCAGGTGCAGGAGGGGGTCGAGAAGCCGCGCCCGAAGGTGCTCTTCGAAGCGGGCGAGGCGGTGCGCGTCAAGGATGGGCCGTTCACCGACTTCCACGGCAACGTCGAGGACGTGAATTACGAGAAGAGCAAGCTGCGCGTGTCGGTCACGATCTTCGGGCGCTCGACGCCGGTCGAGCTCGATTTCGCGCAGGTGGAAAAGGCGTAGTTCTCACGAAGAGACGCCGAGACACAGAGGAACGAGAATTTCTCTGCGTCTCCGTGTCTCTTTGTGAACGAGATGTTGGCAAGCGGGGAGGACGGCAACGTCCGCATACACCCACTAACGGAGTCTAGGCATGGCGAAGAAGATCGTCGGTTTCATCAAGTTGCAAGTGCCCGCGGGCAAGGCCAATCCCAGTCCGCCGATCGGCCCCGCACTGGGTCAGCGCGGCCTCAACATCATGGAATTCTGCAAGGCGTTCAATGCGCAGACGCAGAAGGTGGAGCCGGGGCTCCCGATTCCCGTGGTGATCACGGCGTTCGCGGACAAGAGTTTCACGTTCGTGATGAAGACGCCGCCGGCGACGGTGCTGATCAAGAAGGCAGCGAAGGTCGACAAGGGCAGCGCCAAGCCGCACACCGACAAGGTCGGCAAGCTCACCCGCGCGCAAGCCGAAGAAATCGCCACCATGAAGATGCCCGATCTCACGGCGGCCGACATGGATGCCGCCGTGCGCATCATCGCCGGCAGCGCCCGCAGCATGGGCATCACCGTCGAAGGAGTGAAGTGATCATGGCCGAGAAGAAGGCGAATCCGCGCTTCACCAAGCGCATGGAGAAGGTCCGCGCCAAGGTCGATCGCAGCAAGGCGTATGCCGTCGACGACGCGTTGAAGCTCGTCAAGGAGAACGCGGTTGCCAAGTTCGACGAATCGGTCGACGTCGCGGTGAACCTCGGCGTGGACGCCAAGAAATCCGACCAGACGGTCCGTGGTTCGGTCGTGTTGCCTGCGGGCACCGGCAAGAACGTGCGGGTGGCGGTCTTCGCGCAGGGTGACAAGGCGACGCAGGCGACCGAAGCCGGCGCCGATATCGTCGGTTTCGACGATCTCGCGGCGCGCATCAAGGAAGGTTTTCTCGATTTCGACGTGGTGATCGCCTCCCCGGATGCCATGCGCGTCGTAGGTCAACTCGGTCAGATCCTGGGGCCGCGGGGCTTGATGCCGAATCCGAAGGTCGGCACTGTCGCCGCCGACGTCGCACAGGCGGTGAAGAACGCCAAGGCAGGTCAGGTGCAGTACCGCACCGACAAGGCAGGCATCGTCCAGTGCACGATCGGCCGTGCCTCGTTCACGCCGGAACAGCTGAAGACGAACCTCGTCGCACTGATCGAGGCGCTCAACAAGGCGAAGCCCGCGGGCGTGAAAGGGGTTTACCTGCGCAAGGTCAGCCTGTCGTCGACGATGGGTGCAGGTGTGCGCGTCGATCACGCACCGCTCGCAACGACGCAAGCGGCGCAGTAACGATTTTGGAGGGACGCCGCGTTCGGGGATCAGGAATCGGGTATCAGGGATCGGAAGTCGAATGCCCTGGCACCTGCCGATGGTTCAAGAACGCGGCGTGCCGTCAAAGACCGCTGGGGTCCTCCGGGACTTAAACGGGCAGGTGGCTGGAGCGAGGGAATCGTCGTTCTGATTCCCGATGCCTGACCTCCGATCCCCGACCCGGCGTAGATGGTGCTCCCTTCGACCAGGATTTCCTGGACGAATGGTCACCGAGGTAGCCTCCGGCGGTTGCGGGGGCATGAGATGAGGTGAACATGAGTCTCAATCTGCAGGAGAAGCAAGCGGTTGTCGCCGAAGTGGCGAAGCAGGTTGCGGGTGCTCAGGCCATCGTGATGGCGGAGAACCGCGGCATGCCCGTTGCAGCGATGACGCAGCTTCGAGCCAAGGCTCGCGCTTCTGGCGTGTATTTCCGGGTGGTCAAGAACACCCTGGTGCGCCGGGCCGTCGCCGATACGCCGTTTGCGTCGCTGGCCGACAGGATGGTCGGCCCGCTCGCCTACGGCATCGGCACCGACCCCGTGGCAGTGGCGAAGGTGCTGTCCGACTTCGCCAAGGCCAACGAGAAGTTCGTCATCGCCGGTGGTGCCATGCCGGGCCAGGTGATGTCGGCTGCCGACATCAGCGCGCTCGCGTCGTTGCCGTCGCGCGAGGAGTTGCTCGCCAAGCTGCTCGGCACCATGCAGGCGCCGGTCGCCAAGCTGGTCCGGACGATGAACGAGGTGCCGAGCAAGTTCGTGCGCACCGTCGCCGCCGTCCGGGACGCCCGGCAAGCCGCTTGATATCCGTCACACAATCC
The DNA here is from genome assembly GCA_039807685.1 of Burkholderiales bacterium. GTDB lineage: Bacteria > Pseudomonadota > Gammaproteobacteria > Burkholderiales > Casimicrobiaceae > VBCG01. The sequence continues at coordinate 8,338 of JBDHRR010000113.1, read as the reverse complement.
CCATAACCATTCGTTCCCAGGAGCAAGACATGTCCGCAGTGCAAACTGAAATCCTCGACAAGATCGCGTCGATGACCGTTCTCGAGCTCTCCGAGCTCATCAAGGCGATGGAAGACAAGTTCGGCGTCTCCGCCGCTGCCGCCGTCGCCGTGGCGGCGCCCGCGGCCGGTGGTGGTGCCGCCGCCGCTGCCGCCGAGGAGCAGACCGAGTTTACCGTCGTGCTCGCCGCGATCGGCGACAACAAGGTCAACGTCATCAAGGCCGTGCGCGAACTGACGGGCCTCGGTCTCAAGGAAGCCAAGGACCTCGTCGACGGCGCGCCGAAGCCGGTGAAGGAAGGCGTCAACAAGGCCGACTCCGAAGCCGCCAAGAAGAAGCTCGAGGAAGCCGGCGCAAAGGTGGAGATCAAGTAGTCAAGTAGTTCTGGTCAGATGGGGTCCCAGGGCTGACGCCGGGACCCCATGGAACAATCGACGACGCTGACCGCCTGACGTAGAAGCTGATCAGGCAGAAATCGCGGGCGGAGCCCGACGATTTCTGGAGGCTGGATGGGTTCTGTGATCATCCGAGGTTTCGGTAGCTCTGTCGGTGTCGTGGTCTTGGTGATTTGGGTCGGTAGCGTTGCTGCCGCCCCGCTTCGAAGCTCTGCGGAGATCGAAGCGAAGCGTGAATCGGACCTGATCTCGAGCGCGCTTCGCTTCGCTTTCCGAGTCGACTGCGGAAGGCAGGTATGGTCGGACGTCGCTGCAATGGCGACGTTGTCCGCCAGCGGCTGGTAGGGGCCAGCCACCACGCCTGGGGATGCAACGTTCCCGGACAGTCGAGACAGCAAGTCAACGCAGCGTCGGCACCCTGCCGACGGCGATGTTCCAGCAGGCACGCGCGGGCAGCAACCCCGTGCGCGTCCGCACGAACCGGAGACCTACCGAAAGCCATGGCGACCACCACCACGCCCTATACCTTCACCGAGAAGATGCGCATCCGCAAGAGCTTCGCCAAGCGCGCGCATGTCCTCGAGGTGCCTTTCCTCCTCGAGACGCAACTCGCCTCCTATCGCGCCTTCCTGCAGGAAGGCGTCGCTGTCGAGGCGCGCAAGGACGAAGGCCTGCAGGCCGCATTCACGTCGATCTTTCCGATCAGCAGCCATTCGGGGAATGCCCGTCTCGAATTCGTGAGCTATTCCCTGCTCGCGCCCGCGTTCGACGTCGTCGAATGCCAGCAGCGCGGCCTGACGTACTGCTCGGCGCTGCGCGCCAAGGTTCGCCTCATCATCATGGACCGCGAGGCGCCGAAGGACACCGTCAAGGAGGTGAAGGAGCAGGAGGTCTACATGGGCGAGATCCCGCTCATGACCGACAATGGCTCGTTCGTCATCAACGGCACCGAGCGGGTCATCGTCTCGCAGTTGCATCGCTCGCCAGGCGTATTCTTCGAGCACGATCGCGGCAAGACGCACTCGTCGGGCAAGCTTCTCTTCTCGGCCCGCGTCATCCCGTATCGCGGCTCGTGGCTCGATTTCGAATTCGACCCCAAGGACTTCCTGTTCTTCCGCGTCGATCGCCGCCGCAAGATGCCGGTCACCACGCTCCTGAAGGCGATCGGCCTCTCCAGCGAGGACATCCTCAGGCAGTTCTTCCAGTTCGACAGCTTCTTCCTCGGCAAGGACGGCTTCGAACTCGACTTCGTCCCGGAGCGGCTGCGCGGCGAACTGGCCCGCTTCGACATCGTCGGCAAGGACGGCAAGGTCATCGTCGCCAAGGACAAGCGGATCACCGCGCGGCACGTGCGGGAACTCGTCGATGCCGGCACCAAGCGGATCGCGGTTCCCGGTGACTACATCACCGGCCGCACACTCGCCTCCAACGTCGTCGACAAGACGATCGGCGAGGTGCTCGCCAAGGCGAACGAGGAACTCACCGACGCGACGCTGGCGAAACTGCAGGAGGCCGGCGTGGGTGAGATCAGCACGATCTACACGAACGACCTCGACCAGGGCCCGTTCATCTCGCAGACGCTGCGCACCGACGACACGCCCGATCAGTACGCCGCCAAGGTCGCGATCTACCGGATGATGCGCCCCGGCGAGCCGCCGACGGAAGACGCCGTCGAGGCGCTGTTCCACGGCCTTTTCTTTTCCGACGAGCGCTACGACCTCTCGGCGGTCGGCCGGATGAAATTCAATCGTCGCATGGGTCGCCCCGAACTCAAGGGTCCATCGACGCTCACCAACGAGGACATCATCGCGGTGATCAAGATCCTCGTCGACCTGCGCAACGGTCGCGGTGAGATCGACGACATCGACCACCTCGGCAATCGCCGGGTCCGCTCGGTGGGCGAGCTCGCCGAGAACCAGTTCCGTAGCGGGCTGGTGCGTGTCGAGCGTGCGGTCAAGGAGCGTCTCGGGCAGGCGGAGAGCGACAATCTCCTGCCGCACGACCTCATCAACGCCAAGCCGATCAGCGCAGCGATCAAGGAGTTCTTCGGATCGTCGCAGTTGTCGCAATTCATGGACCAGACGAATCCCTTGTCCGAGATCACGCACAAGCGCCGCGTCTCGGCGCTCGGCCCGGGCGGCTTGACGCGCGAGCGCGCCGGTTTCGAGGTGCGCGACGTGCATCCGACGCACTACGGTCGGGTGTGTCCGATCGAGACACCGGAAGGTCCGAACATCGGCCTCATCAACTCGCTTGCGCTGTACGCGCGCACCAACGAATACGGGTTTCTCGAGACCCCTTATCGGCGCGTCGTCGGCGGCCAGGCGACCGACCAGATCGACTACCTGTCGGCGATCGAGGAAGGGCAGTACGTGATCGCGCAGGCGAACGCCAAGGTCGACGCCGACGGACGGCTCGCCGACGAGCTCGTGTCGTGCCGCAGCAAGAATGAATTCATGCTGTCGACGGCCGACCGGGTGCAATACATGGACGTGGCGCCGGCGCAGATCGTGTCGGTGGCGGCGTCACTCATTCCGTTCCTCGAGCACGACGACGCCAACCGTGCGCTGATGGGCTCGAACATGCAGCGGCAGGCGGTGCCCTGCCTGCGTCCGGAGAAGCCGCTCGTCGGCACCGGCGTCGAGCGCACCGCCGCCGTCGATTCGGGCACCGCGGTGATGGCGCGCCGCGGCGGCAAGGTCGACTACATCGACGCCTCCCGCATCGTCGTGCGCGTCCACGACACCGAGACGGCGGCAGGCGAGGTCGGCGTCGATATCTACAACCTGACCAAGTACAAGCGCTCGAACCAGAGCACCAACATCAACCAGCGGCCGCTGGTCAAGGTCGGCGACGTGATCGCGCGCGGCGACGTGATCGCCGACGGCGCGTCGACCGACATGGGCGAGCTCGCCCTCGGACAGAACATGCTGGTCGCCTTCATGCCGTGGAACGGCTACAACTACGAGGACTCGATTCTCATCAGCGAGCGCGTGGTCGGTGACGACCGCTACACCTCGATCCTCATCGAGGAGCTCTCGGTCGTCGCCCGCGACACCAAGCTCGGACCCGAGGAGATCACGCGCGACATCTCGAGCCTCGGCGAGGCGCAACTCGCCCGCCTCGACGACTCCGGCATCGTCCACATCGGCGCCGAGGTCGAGGCCGGTGACGTCCTGGTCGGCAAGGTCACGCCCAAGGGCGAGACGCAGCTGACGCCCGAGGAGAAGCTGCTGCGCGCGATCTTCGGCGAGAAGGCATCCGACGTGAAGGACACGGGCCTGCGCGTGCCGTCGGGCATCAGCGGGACGGTGATCGACGTCCAGGTCTTCACGCGGGAGGGGATCGAGCGCGACAAACGTGCCGCGCAGATCATCGACGACGAGTTGAAGGGCTACCGCAAGGACTTGAACGACCAGTTGCGCATCGTCGAGAACGACGCCTACGCGCGCATCGAGAAGCTTCTCCTGCACAAGGTCGCCAACGGCGGGCCCAAGAAGCTCGCCAAGGGCACCAAGATCGGCAAGGAATACCTCGAGACGGTGGCGCGCCACGACTGGTTCGACATCCGTCTCGCCGACGAGGGCACGGCGCAGCAACTCGAGGCCTCGAAGGACGCGCTCGCCCAGTTGCGCATCGACTTCGACGCGCAGTTCGAGCAGAAGAAGAAGAAGCTCACGCAGGGCGACGAGCTGCCGCCCGGCGTGCAGAAGATGGTGAAGGTGTACGTTGCGGTCAAGCGCCGGCTGCAGCCGGGCGACAAGATGGCCGGCCGCCACGGCAACAAGGGCGTGGTGTCGAAGATCGTGCCGGTGGAGGACATGCCATACATGGCCGACGGCACGCCGGTGGACATCGTGCTCAATCCGCTCGGCGTGCCGTCGCGGATGAACGTGGGGCAGATCCTCGAGGTCCATCTGGGCTGGGCGGCGAAGGGGCTGGGCCAGCAAATCGACGCGATGCTGAAGGCGCAGGCCAACGTCGCCGACCTGCGCCGGGCGCTCGAGCGGATCTACAACACGCACGGCCGGGCGGAAGATCTCGCGCACTTCAGCGACGCCGAAATCGCGGGACTCGCGCGCAATCTGCGCAGCGGCGTGCCGTTCGCCACACCGGTGTTCGACGGTGCGACCGAGGAGGAGATCAAGGCGATGCTGACGATGGCCGGGTTGCCGCCGTCGGGCCAGATCACCCTCTACGACGGGCGCACCGGCGAGGCGTTCGATCGCACGGTGACCGTGGGCTACATGCACATGCTGAAGCTCCATCACCTGGTCGACGACAAGATGCACGCCCGGTCGACGGGACCGTACAGCCTGGTGACGCAGCAGCCGCTGGGCGGCAAGGCGCAGTTCGGCGGCCAGCGCTTTGGCGAGATGGAAGTATGGGCGCTCGAGGCCTACGGCGCTGCGTACACGCTGCAGGAGATGCTCACGGTCAAGTCCGACGACGTCAACGGGCGCACCAAGGTCTACGAGAACATCGTCAAGGGCGAGCACAAGATCGAGGCCGGCATGCCAGAGTCGTTCAACGTGCTGGTGAAGGAGATCCGCTCGCTCGCCATCGACGTGGACATGGAGCGCGACTAGGAATTGCTGAATCCACAAAGAGGCGCAGAGACACGGAGAAAAGCAGCTCTCTGCGTCTCGGAGTCTCTTTGTGAATGAATTGGAAATGATCCTTCAGGAGCACGCATGAAAGCATTGCTCGATCTGTTCAAGCAAGTCACGCAGGAAGAAGAGTTCGATGCCATCCGCATCGGGCTCGCGTCGCCGGAGAAGATCCGCTCGTGGTCGTACGGCGAGGTCAAGAAGCCGGAGACGATCAACTACCGCACCTTCAAACCCGAGCGCGACGGTCTCTTCTGCGCCAAGATCTTCGGCCCGGTGAAGGACTACGAGTGCCTGTGCGGCAAGTACAAGCGCCTCAAGCACCGGGGCGTCATCTGCGAGAAGTGCGGCGTCGAAGTCACGCTCGCCAAAGTCCGCCGCGAGCGCATGGGCCACATCGAGCTCGCCTCCCCGGTCGCGCACATCTGGTTCCTGAAGAGCCTTCCGTCGCGCATGGGGATGGTGCTCGACATGACGCTGCGCGACATCGAGCGCGTGCTGTACTTCGAGGCGTTCGTCGTCACCGACCCGGGACTCACGCCGCTCAACCGCGCGCAACTGCTCACCGAGGACGACTACCTCGCCAAGCTCGAGCAGTACGGCGACGACTTCCAGGCGCACATGGGCGCCGAAGGCATCCGTGAGCTCCTGAAATCGCTCGACGTCGACCACGAGATCGAGAAGCTGCGCAAGGAGCTCGAGACCACCGGTTCGGACACCAAGATCAAGAAGATCGCCAAGCGCCTCAAGGTGCTCGAGGCGTTCAACAAGTCGGGTATCAAGCCCGAGTGGATGATCCTCGAGGTGCTGCCGGTGCTGCCGCCCGAACTGCGCCCGCTGGTGCCGCTCGACGGAGGCCGCTTCGCGACCTCGGACCTGAACGACCTGTATCGCCGCGTGATCAACCGCAACAACCGGCTGAAGCGACTGCTCGAGCTCAAGGCGCCGGACATCATCGTTCGCAACGAGAAGCGGATGCTGCAGGAGGCGGTCGACAGCCTGCTCGACAACGGGCGTCGCGGCAAGGCGATGACCGGCGCCAACAAGCGGCCGTTGAAGTCGCTCGCCGACATGATCAAGGGCAAGGGTGGCCGCTTCCGCCAGAACCTCCTCGGCAAGCGCGTCGACTACTCGGGCCGCTCGGTGATCGTGGTCGGCCCGCAGCTCAAGCTCCACCAATGCGGGTTGCCGAAGCTCATGGCGCTCGAACTCTTCAAGCCGTTCATCTTCAACAAGCTCGAAACGATGGGCTTGGCAACCACGATCAAGGCGGCGAAGAAGATGGTCGAGGCGCAGGAGCCCGTGGTATGGGACATCCTGGAGGACGTGATCCGCGAGCACCCGGTGATGCTCAACCGCGCACCGACGCTGCACCGGCTCGGCATCCAGGCTTTCGAGCCGGTGCTGATCGAGGGCAAGGCGATCCAGTTGCACCCGCTCGTCTGCACCGCGTTCAACGCCGACTTCGACGGCGACCAGATGGCCGTTCACGTGCCGTTGTCGCTGGAAGCGCAGATGGAGGCGCGCACGCTGATGCTCGCCTCCAACAACGTGCTGCTGCCGTCCAACGGCGAGCCGTGCATCGTGCCGTCGCAGGACATCGTGCTGGGCCTTTACTACGCCACGCGCGAGAAGATCGGCGCGAAGGGCGAGGGGCAGATGTTCGCCGACCTCGCCGAAGTCACCCGCGCCTACGACTCGCGGCAGGCGGAACTGCACGCGAAGATCAAGGTGCGCATCAAGGAGGTCGAGCTGCAGACCGGCATGGACGGCGCGATCGAGAAGGTCGAAAAGATCACGCGCCACGAGACCACGGTGGGTCGGGCGCTGCTCTCCGAGATCCTGCCGCCGGGATTGCCGTTCAGCTACATCAACAAGCCGCTCAAGAAGAAGGAGATCTCGCGCATCATCAACGCGAGCTTCCGCCGCTGCGGCCTGCGCGAGACGGTGATCTTCGCCGACAAGCTCATGCAGGCGGGATACGGCCTCGCCACGCGCGGCGGCATCTCGTTCGCCGCCGATGACATGCTGGTGCCGGCGGAGAAGGTGCGGATCATCGCCGACGCCGAGGCGCAGGTGAAGGAAATCCAGGCGCAGTACACCTCGGGCCTCGTGACCGAAGGCGAGCGTTACAACAAGGTCGTCGACATCTGGGGCCGCGCGGGCGACGACATCGCCAAGGCGATGATGGCGCAGTTGGGCACGATGGAGGTCACCGACCGCGAAGGGAAAGCGGCGAAGCAGGATTCGTTCAATTCGATCTTCATGATGGCCGACTCGGGCGCCCGCGGCTCGGCGGCGCAGATCCGGCAGCTGGCCGGCATGCGCGGCCTCATGGCGAAGCCCGACGGCTCGATCATCGAGACGCCGATCACCGCGAATTTCCGCGAGGGCCTGAACGTGCTGCAGTACTTCATCAGCACGCACGGCGCGCGCAAGGGCCTCGCCGACACCGCGCTCAAGACGGCGAACTCGGGCTACCTCACGCGGCGCCTTGTCGACGTCACGCAGGACCTGGTGGTGATCGAGGACGATTGCGGTACCTCCAACGGCGTGGCGATGAAGTCGCTGGTCGAGGGCGGGGAAGTGATCGAGCCGCTGCGCGAGCGCATCCTGGGCCGCGTGGTCGCCGCCGACGTCGTCCATCCCGAGACGCAGGCGACGCTCTACCATCCGGGCACCTTGCTGGGCGAGGACGAGGTCGACGAGATCGCGACCCTCGGCATCGACGAGGTGAAGATCCGCACGCCGCTCACCTGCGAAACGCGGCACGGGCTGTGCGCGAAGTGCTACGGGCGCGACCTGGGCCGCGGGCACCTCGTCAACGTCGGCGAGGCGGTCGGCGTGATCGCCGCGCAGTCGATTGGCGAGCCGGGTACGCAGCTCACCATGCGCACCTTCCACATCGGCGGCGCCGCCTCGCGGACGGCGGCGGCATCGCAGGTGGAGGCGAAGTCGGCGGGTATCGCGCGCTTCAGCTCGCTCATGCGCTACGTGACGAGCGCCAAGGGCGAGCTCGTGGTCATCGCGCGCTCGGGCGAAGTGCTCATCCACGATGACAACGGGCGCGAGCGCGAGCGGCACAAGGTGCCGTACGGCGCGACGCTGCAGGTGAAGGACGGCGATACGGTCAAGGCCGGCAAGCCGCTCGCCACCTGGGACGCCACCGCGCGCCCCATCATCACCGAGTACGCCGGCCGGGTGAAATTCGAGAACGTCGAGGAAGGCGTCACGGTGGCGAAGCAGGTCGACGATGCGACGGGTCTTTCCACGCTCGTGGTGATCGATCCCAAG
>JBDHRR010000112.1:0-11804 GCA_039807685.1 Burkholderiales bacterium | reverse complement strand
TTCCAGGGCCGGGTGGGCGTCGACGTCGACCTCGACGAGCGCCGCGCCGTAGCGCCGTGCGATGGGTTCGACCGCCTCGCGCATCTCGTCGCAGAGGTGGCAGTAGGCGCGCGACAGCAGCGTGAGCAGCGGCGCCGCGGGGCGATCACTCGCCATTGAGCGCCCGCACGGTAGCGAAGAACTGTTGCTCGCCGCGCTTCATCTGCAAGGTCACCGCGCCCCCCTTGTCGACCTTGGCGAGCACCTCGTTCACCTGCGCCGCGGTCCGCGCCTCGGTCGTGGTCCCGGCGCGGACGATCGCCAGGATGATGTCGCCGGGCTGGACGTTGCCACGCACGGTCGGCGCCACATCGTCGACGAGGACACCCGCGCGCACCGACGCCTCCTTCTTCTGGTCGTCGGTGAGGTCGGACAGGACGAGACCCATCTTGTTGGGTTTCGCCTTCTCCTTCGCCGCCGGCCCCTTGCCGCGTGCCGTCGGCGCCGCGCCGTCCTCCTTCAGCTCGGCGACGGTGATCTGCAGGTCCTTGGCCGCGCCCTTGCGCCAGACCGTCACCGGGATCTTCGTGCCTGGCCGCACCGCGGAGATGATCCGCGGCAACTCGGCCTGCGAGCCGACGTCCCTGCCGTCGGCCCTGATGATGATGTCGCCCACCTCGACGCCGGCCTTGGCAGCGGGGCCGTCGCTCTCGACGCCGTTGACGAGGGCGCCACGCGGCGCGCCGAGCCCGAAGGCCTCCGCCTCTTCCTTGCTCACCACCTGGATCTGCACGCCGATGCGGCCGCGCGTAACGCGTCCCTTGTCGCGCAACTGTGCGACGGTGTTCATCGCCACGTCGATCGGAATGGCGAAGGCGAGCCCCATGTAGCCGCCGGTGCGCGAGAAGATGAGCGAATTGATCCCGACCACCTCGCCCCGCATGTTGAACAGCGGCCCGCCGGAATTGCCGGGATTGATGGCGACGTCGGTCTGGATGAAGGGAACGAGGTTCTCCTGCGGCAGGTCGCGCCCCTTGGCGCTCACGATGCCGGCGGTCATCGTGTTCTCGAGCCCGAAGGGCTTGCCGATCGCCACCACCCACTCGCCCACGCGCAGCTTGTCGGGATCGCCGATCGCGACCTTGGGCAGGTTGCTGGCGTCGATCTTGAGAAGCGCGACGTCGGTTCGCTTGTCGGCACCCATGACCTTGGCGGTGAATTCTCGCTTGTCGGACAGGCGCACCGTCACTTCGTCGGCGCCGTCGACCACGTGCGCATTGGTGATCACCTCGCCGTTGCTGCCGATGATGAAGCCGGAACCGACCGCCCGCGCCTCGGGCTCGGGCCCGCGGCGCGGCGGCACCTGACCGAAGCGACGGAAGAACTCGTAGAAGGGGTCGTCCTCCGACAGCTCGGGCATCCCACGGCGGCCGCGCGCCTTCTGCGTCACGTCGATCGATACCACCGCGGGACTATTGCGCTCGTAGAGTTCGGTGAAGTCGGGCAATTGCGCGGCGCGACCACCGGTCGCGGACGGCGCCGGCTGCGCCCAGCCCAGCGTGCAGCCGAACAGGAGGAACGAGGCCGCGAGGCTGCGGCAGACGATGACACGGGTCGACATGGATGAATCCCTCGAAGCGCGCCGCAGCGGGCGCATGGATGGCATTGCTGCGTTATGGCCTGCGGGCCACCGATTGGGCGATCTGTCGGACGGTCGCGGGCGGCGCCTCGCCGACGACAACGACCCGGTAGGCATCGTTGCGGACGGCGTACTGCGCGAGGCCGCCGGTCTGCGTCAGCCCGATCTGCGTATGCGTCACCGTGAATGGCTCGATGAACACGCTGATAGCAACGAGACCATCGGAGTAGACGAGGTGCGCCGACGGCTCGGAGCGCCCCGGAAAGGTCCGATACCCTTCCATGATCTTGGTGAATCCGCCGGGGAGCTTGGTGACGACCCAGTCGGTGTCCTTGAGGACCACCTCGCCCGGCCCGCCCCGCTTGACCTTCCAGTCGTCGGGCACCGCCGTCCACGACGGCTGCAGGAGATCGCGATCGAGCTTCGCATTGATCGTCACGTCGGTGAATGCGAATTCCTCGATGACCTCGCCGCGCTCGTCGACGAGCCGCGACCGCAGCAGGAGTCCGGTCGCCGGATCGGCCCAGAAACGGTGTCCGTAGCGCATGCCGTCCTTGGGGTGGAACACCGCCATCTCGGTGACCCGGCCGGCGACGCGACCGCCGGGCACCAGCTTGAAGTCGTAGTACTGGGCGAGGTTCGCGGTCTGCTCGGGGGATAGCGTCGGGAAGACGTTGCGGATCGTGCGCGGCTCGATGCGCACCACCTTGGCATCGGGGAAGTAGTAGCGCACCTCGGTGGGAGAACGCACGATCTCGCGCGCCGGGCCGTCGAGGCTCAGCAGCTTCTCCGCTTCCTCGCCGTTCTCGTACAGGTGCGCGAGCCGAAAGGTCTCGAAATTGCTGCCTTGACGAACCATCACCGTCCCGCTGTACGAGAGCGTGCGGGCGGCCTGCGTGACCTTCGTCATCCACTGCGCCGCGCTGTCCTGCGCGTGCGTGAGAGGTGCGGCGAGCAGCACCGCAGCGAGCAGCAGCGCGCGCGCCGGCGCGGCGTTACGACGATCGTGCTTCATCGAGGTGCGGACTCTTCTTCTCGTCAGGGACGCGGCTCGGCCGGGGCTGGGGCGGTGGCCGCCGCCGAGCGCAAATACGGGCCGCCGCTCTGCAATGCGAGCGGCGAGTATTCCTGGTGCGCGAGCAGGTACTCGTTGGGCAAATCACCAGTCGGTGCGCGAACGGCGGCGGCACGGACGGTCGCCGCCTCGCGCGCCTTGGCGATACCGTTGGGCGGCACGTCGACGATCGACAGTGCGGTCCAGCCGACGACGGTGACCGCGGCGAGCGTGGCCGCGACCGCCCAGGCAAAGGTTGCCGGCCGCGTCGCGGGGCGTTGGGGCGCTGGCGCGAGCACGGTGGGCTCGGCTGCGAGCGCGGTGTGCAGGCGCGCGAGAAACGCGGTGCCGCCGCCGCTGTCGCTCCCGGTCCCGCGCAGGTGGTCGCCGATCACGTGATAGCAAAGCCAGGTCGCCCGGGCGTCGGCGGCGCCGAGCCGCGCGCAGCACTGCTCGAACTCCGCAGCGTCGAGCTCGCCGTCCATCAGGTGGGAAATCTTCTCGTTCATCACCATCTCCGATTCGCGTCGGTTCCAAGCTGCGGACGCAGTTCCGCGGCGATCGCCTCGCGCGCCCGGAAGATGCGGGAGCGCACGGTACCGATCGGGCAATTCATGACTGTTGCAATCTCGTCGTAGCTCAGACCTTCGATCTCGCGCAGCGTGATCGCCGTGCGCAGATCCTCGGGCAGCGCGTCCATGGCCTTGTTCACCGTTGCCGCAATCTGCTTGCCGATGAGTTCGTCCTCAGGGGTGGCGCTGTCCCGCAACTGCTCGGCATCGTCGAAACCCTCCGCATCCTCATGGTCGAACGACGTCGACGTCGGCGCCCGACGACCCATCGCGACCAGATAGTTCTTCGCCGTGTTGATCGCAATACGATACAACCACGTGTAGAACGCACTGTCGCCGCGGAAGCTCGGAAGCGCGCGATAGGCCTTGATGAACGCCTCCTGCGCGACATCCTCGACTTCCGCCGGGTCGCGAACCAGCCGCGACAACAGCCGTGCCAGCTTGCGCTGATACTTCACGACCAGCAGTTCGAAAGCGTGCTTGTCGCCCCGTTGCGCACGCTCGACGAGTTGCTGATCGATTTCCCGATCACCCATCCGCGAGCCGTCCCTGAATCGTCCGTTGTCGTCCTGCCGGCCGGCAGGCGCGGCGGCCGGGACCGCCTCGGTCCCGGTCGAGCCGCGGGATTCTTCCGCAGCGCTCGCTTGGCGTAACAGACTGTGATGGAGGGGTTAAGTTCATTCGTTCGCCACGGCGCGCAGCTGTCGCATTCATCGCCCGCCGGGCGCCGGCCGGGCTTCCGGCCGTTCGCGCGACTTGTCCAGGACAAATATCGATCGGATCTCACCGGTCGCGATACCGCGATAGTTGCGTACCGCCGGGGTAGCGTGCGCCGCCAGCGCAGCGGCGGCCGCGTCGTCGAGATATCCGGCCTGGGTCAGCACGGCAACGGTGACGGGCAGCAGCGCGCGGCGGGCGCCGTCATCGAGCTTGATCGCAATCCCCACCCCCCGGCTCACGATTCCCACCGCTTGCACCGCTTCGGCGCCGATCTTCGCGATCCAGTCTCCCCGCCCGGCCTGCGCAAGCAGCAGATCGCTGCGCCCGGCGCCCGAGACCATCTCAGGATGCGCGCGCATGGCCCCCGCGAGGGTCCCCAGTGCGTCGCCGTAGCCCGCGAGCGGGCTGCCCGTCGCGAGGCGAGCGTAGGCGAGCGCAAGGCTCGCCAGCGGCACGGCGTAGTTCGGCAACGAGCAACCGTCGATACCCACCGGCATCGTGGCCTCGCCGACGCCGGTGACGGCCGCCACCGCGCGCCGCACCTCGCGCTGGAGCGGCTGTGCCGGGTCGAGATAGTCGGCCTTTGCATACCCACACGCCGCGCAATGGGCAAGCATCCCCGCGTGCTTGCCCGAGCAGTTGTGGGCAAGCGGCGAATACGGTGGTGGTGGCGGCACTTCGCCGCGCACCTCGTAGAAGCCGGGCGCGTGGCTGCCGCACCGGAGATCCGCCGCCGCGTTCCCCGCCTTGGCGAGGATCGAGGCCGCGGCCTCGACGTGGCGCGGCTCCCCCGAATGGCTCGCACAGAGGAGCGCGGTCTCGGCGCCGGTGAGGCCGAAGCGCGCGACACCGCCGGCCGCGACGAAGGGCAACGCCTGGAAGGGCTTCAGCGTGCTGCGCGTGAACGTCATCCGCTGCGGGTCGCCGGCAGCGTAGAGGATGCGGCCCTCGCGGTCGACGATGGCGATGCTGCCGCGGTGGACGCTCTCCACGGTCGTGCCGCGCGTCATGACGGCGAGCGGCACGGAACCTTGCGGGGCCGCGGTGGGATGGGGCACAGGGGTCAAAGGCGCGATGCGGATGGCGCAATGGCAATCCGTCATTATCGCTTACCGCGCAGGCGGCCCCCGGGGGCAGGTGCACGGACGCTGCCGATCGTGCCCGTGCCGCCCGCCGGCGCCGGACACCCGCGGCTACGCCCCGGCCAGCGCGCGCTTGATCTGGTCCAGCGCCGTCGGATCCTCGATGGTCGTGAGGTCGCCCGGGTCGCGTCCCTCGGCGAGCGCCTGGATCGACCGGCGCAGGAGCTTGCCCGAGCGTGTCTTGGGCAGGACCGATACGAAATGCACCGCGGCCGGGCGGGCGATCGCACCGAGCTCGCGATCGACGGTATCCATGACCTCCTTGCGCATGCCGGCGATGCCGTCGGCGCTCGCCACCCGAGTGGGCTCCTTCACCACCGCGAAGGCGACCGGCACCTGCCCCTTCACCGCGTCGTTGACGCCAACGACGGCGACCTCGGCGATGCCCGGATGCGCCTGCACGGCTTCCTCGATCTCGCGGGTACCGAGCCGATGCCCGGCAACGTTGATCACGTCGTCGGTACGGCCGAGCACGAAGTAATAGCCGTCGGCATCGCGCGTGGCCCAGTCGAAGGTCGAGTACACGAGCTTGCCGGGGAAGGTCTCGAAGTAGGTGCGCACGAAGCGCGCGTCGTCGCCCCACACGGTCGACAGGCAGCCCGGCGGCAGCGGTGGGACGAGCGCCAGCACGCCCTTCTCGCCCGCCGCGGCGGGCTCGCCCGAGCCGTCCTTGAGGAGTTGCACGTCGTAACCGGCCGCCGGAAACGACGGGCTGCCGAACTTGCGCGGCGTGTCCTCGATGCCCGGGTGCGCGGCGAGGATGGGCCACCCCGATTCCGTCTGCCAGTAGTTATCGACGACCGCGACTCCCAGCGCGTCGGAAACCCAGCGCGCGGTAGGCTCGTCGAGCGGCTCGCCGGCGAGAAAGAGAAAGCGCAGCGACGACAGGTCGTGCTTGCGCATGAACGCCGGATCCTGCTTCTTCAGCACCCGGATCGCGGTCGGCGAGCTGAACATCGTCTTCGCCCTGGTCTCCTCGACGATCTTCCACCAGATCGCCGGGTCGGGCTGGATCGGCAGACCCTCGTACATGACCGTCGTCGAGCCGTTGAGCAGCGGCGCGTAGACGATGTACGAGTGACCGACCACCCAGCCGATGTCGCTCGTGGTGAACATGGTCTCGCCGGGCTGCACGCAGAAGATGTCGCGCATCGAGGCGACGAGTGCCACCGCGTGTCCGCCGGTGTCGCGCTGCACGCCCTTGGGCTTGCCGGTGGTGCCGGAGGTGTAGAGGATGTACGACGGCTCGCTCGACTCCAGCCATTCGCAGGCAACTTCCGCGCCGGCGTGCTGTGCGCGCAGGGCCGCCCAGTCGAGGTCCCGGCCGGCGGTGCGCGGCATCGCCCGGTCGATCCCGCGATCGACGATGATCACCCTGGCGGGCGGATGCGCCGCGAGGCGGCAGGCCTCGTCGACGAGATGCTTGTAGGGCACCGCCTTGCCACCGCGCATGCCGGCATCGGCGGTCACCATGACCTTGGGCTGCGCATCGTCGATGCGCAGCGCGAGGCTCGCCGCTGCGAAGCCGCCGAAGACGACCGAGTGGATCGCGCCGAGCCGCGCGCAGGCGAGCATCGCGAACACCGCCTCGGGGACCATCGGCATGTAGATGAGCACGCGGTCGCCCTTGCCCACGCCCTGCGCGCGCAGCATCGCCGCGCAGGCATTGACCTCGGCGTGCAGGTCGCGATACGTGTAGCGCGCGTTCTGCCCGGTCTCCGTCGAGAGATAGACGAGCGCGTCCTGCGTCGCGCGCGCCGCGAGGTGCCGATCGACCGCGTTGTGACACAGGTTGGTGCGCCCGCCCACGAACCAGCGCGCGAACGGCGGCCGGCTGTAGTCGAGTGTCGCGGTGAACGGGGTTTCCCAATCGATCAGCGCCGCCTTCTCTCGCCAGAAGACATCGCGGTCGGCGAGCGAGCGGCGGTGGTACTCACGGTAGCGTTCCATGCATTCCTCCTGGCCAGCGGCGCACCCAGAGCGGTCGCGCGCACCCCGGTTCACCATGTTAGCGCGGGTCCCCGGCGCGCACCTTGTGCCGCATCAAGCGGCCGCCGTCAGCCGCCGTGGGTGTCGGCCCCGATGCGCACCACGGTACGGCCCCGCACGAGTCCCTTGAGGTACGCGTCGAAGTGCGTCGGCAACTCGTCGAAGTCGATCGTGCGCACCTGATCGTGGACGCGGTCCGGGCGCCACTCGACGGCAAGCTTGTTCCAGATCTTCTGCCGCAGCGCCATCGGCGTGCCGCTGCTGTCGACGCCCAGGAGGTGCACGCCGCGCAGGATGAACGGCATCACCGTCGTGTTGAGCTTGAAGCCGGCAGCGAGGCCCACCGAGCCGACCGTCCCGCCGACCTTCTGCACCGAGAGGAGCCAGGCCAGGATGTCACCGCCCAGGTTGTCGATGGCACCTGCGTACGTCGCCTTGTCGAGTGGACGGATCTTCGTGAGGTCGAGCGATTGACGCCGCAGCACCTCGCTCGCGCCGATCCCCTTCAGGTAGTCGGCCTCCTCGGCCTTCCCGGTGATCGCCACCACGTGATAGCCCAGCTTGGCGAGTATCTCCACGGCGACCGAGCCAACGCCGCCCGTGGCGCCTGTCACCGCGACCGGCCCGTTGGCCGGAGCAAGGCCATTGTGCTGCATGAGCTCGACGGCCAGCGCCGCGGTGTAGCCGGCAGTGCCCATGGTCATGGCGTCGAAAGCGGTCATGCTTTCCGGGCGGCGCACGACCCAATCAGCAGGAACACGCACGTATTCGGCGTAGCCGCCGTCGTGCGCCACGCCGAGGTCGTAGCCGTGGACGATGACCTTGTCGCCCTTCTTCCAGCGCGGATCCGACGATGCCTCGACGGTGCCAGCCATGTCGATGCCGGCCACGCACGGAAACTTGCGCATGATCTTCCCGGTGCCGTCGTGCGAGAGGGCATCCTTGTAGTTGATCGTCGAGTACTTGGTGCGCACGATCACTTCGCCGTGGTCGAGCTCGTCGAGCGACAGCGTGACGAAGCGGCTCGACACGGCACCGTTCTCCTCGAACGTGCGGTACGCCTTGAACGTGGTCATGGTTTCCTCCTCGAAGGGGATGTTGGCTGCGATGTCATGCCGGCACCGCCGCAACCTGCAGCGTGCCGTCCGTGATATGGGGTTGCGCCATGTAGTCGCGCGTGCGCATCTCGACGAGGCGGCTCACCGTGCGCGGAAACTCCTGCGCATTGCGGCCAGCGACGTAGAGCGCCTCCGCCGGCGCCGCCGCCGAGGCAACGAGCTTGACGTGGTGGTCGTAGAGAATGTCGACGAGCCAGGTGAAGCGCCGCGCGCGGTCGCCGTCGGCGGCCGTCATCAGCGGAATGCCGGAGAGAAAGAGCACGGCATAGTGCTGCGCGAGCTCGAGGTAGTCGCGCTGCGAGCGCGGCCCGTCGCACAGCGTTGCGAAGTCGAACCAGATGGCGCCGCCCGCACGCCGGCGCGCGACCAGCGGACGCCCGTCGACCGTGATCTCGCGCGGCTCGTCGGCGACGGTGCGCATCGCCTCGAAGGCGGCGCGCATGCGCGCATCGGCGGACGGGCCGGCGGGAACCAGGAAGGTCTCGACCCGCTCCAGCATGCGCAACCGGTAATCGACGACGCCGTCCACCTCGACCACGTCGAGCCACTCACGCATGAGCGCGATCGTCGGCAGGAAGTTCTCGCGCTTGAGACCGTCGGGGTACAGCTTCTCGGGCGGGTAGTTCGACGTCATCACGAAGACGACGCCGCCGGCGAAAAGCGCGCGCAGCAGGCGACCCAGGATCATCGCATCGGCGATGTCGGAGACGTGGAACTCGTCGAAGCAGATGAGGCGGTACTGGCGGGCGATCCGCGCCGCCACGGTCGCGAGCGGATCGACCTCGTGCGCGAGGGTCTTCAACTCCTCGTGCACGCCGCGCATGAAGGCGTGGAAGTGCACGCGTATCTTGCGGCGGATCGGCACCACCGCATAGAAGCCGTCCATGAGGAAGCTCTTGCCGCGCCCGACCCCACCCCAAAGGTAGACGCCGCGCGGGACCGCGGGTGGCGCCAGGAGACGCTTCAGCGTCGACCGGCGAGCGGCGCGGAAGGCGGCGAGCTCGTCGGCCAGCGTCTGCAGGCGTCGCAACGCAGCGAGCTGCGCGGAATCGAAGCTGCCGCCGCGCTCGGCCAGACGCGATGCCAGGATGTCGGCGAGCGCGCCCCCCGGGTGCTGCGCCTCCGCGGCCTCCTCCGTCACGATTTCCCTTCGCTGTCCTGGCCCGTGGTCCTGGTCGCCCGCCCGATCCGTTGCCGCTCCATGGCCCGGACCCCATGGCGTGCATCCTAGAGATTCAGCGTGCGGCCGTCCACTGCGAGGGCAGCCTCGCGCACCGCCTCGGACAGCGTCGGATGCGCGTGCGTGATGCGGGCGAGGTCCTCGCTGGCGGCGCCGAATTCCATCGCCACCACGCCCTCGCTGACGAGCTCCGAGGCGAGCGGCCCGATGATGTGCACGCCGAGGATGGCGTCGGTCGCCCGATCGGCCAGGATCTTGACGAGGCCGCGCGTATCGCCCATGGCGCGGGCGCGGCCGTTGGCGGTGAAGGGGAACTGGCCTACCCGGAAGTCGACGCCATCCGCCTTGAGTTGCTGCTCGGTCTTGCCGACCCAGGCGATCTCCGGCGCGGTGTAGATCACCCAGGGAATGGTGTCGAAATCGACGTGCGGGGCCTGCCCGGCGATGCGCTCGGCCACCGCGACACCCTCCTCGCTCGCCTTGTGCGCGAGCATCGGCCCGCGCACGACGTCGCCCACCGCCCAGACGTTGGGCAGGTTCGTGCGGCACGCGGCGTCGACGGTCACGAAGCCGCGTTCGTCGCAGGCGAGGCCCACCGATTCGCCACCCAGCCCGGCGGTGAACGGGATGCGGCCGATGGCGACGACCAGCTGATCGACGCTCACGACGTTCTCCTTGCCGGCGGCATCGGTGTAGTTCACCGTGACCGCGTCGGCGCCAACGTCGATCGCCGCGATGCTGACGCCGGTGTGAATCGTGAGGCCCTGCTTCGTGAAGAGCTTCTGCGCCTCGCGGGCGATCGTGCTGTCGACCGCCGGCAGGAGCGACGGCAGCGCTTCGAGGATCGTCACCTCGGCACCCAGACGCCGCCACACGCTGCCCATCTCGAGGCCGATCACCCCAGCGCCGACGACACCGAGGCGCCTGGGCGTCGCCGGTATCGCCAGCGCGCCTTCGTTGTCGAGCACGCGCACGTTGTCGATGGCGACGTTTGGCAACGGCCGCGGCTTCGAGCCGGTGGCCACGATGACGTGCGCCGCCTCGAGCTCGGCGGGAGTCTTGCCTGCAACCGCGATACGCCAGGCGTCGCCGGCTCTCCCGGCAAACGATCCGACGCCGTGGAAGAACGCGATCTTGTTCTTCTTGAAAAGGTACAGGATGCCGTCGTTGCTCTGCGCGACGATCTTTGTCTTGCGCGCGAGCATGCGCTCGACGTCCATCGTCGCGCCGGCGACGGCGATGCCATGCTCGGCGAAGGCGTGCCCGATCGCGTCGAAGTTCTCGGACGACTGCAGCAGCGCCTTCGACGGGATGCAGCCGACGTTCGTGCAGGTGCCGCCGGGGGCGGGCTTGCCGTCGGGCCGCGAGGCGTCGTCGATGCAGGCGACCTTGAATCCGAGTTGCGCCGCGCGGATCGCGGCCTCGTAGCCGCCGGGTCCGGCACCGATGACGACGACGTCGAAGCGTTCAGCCATGTCGTTGGGTTCCTTTCACAAAGAGACGCAGAGCCAATGCCTTCTTGGCGCCTCATTGTGGAGCTTCGTTGCATTTTCTTCACAAAGAGACACAGAGGCACAGAGGAAACCTGTCCTGCTCGGCGTCTCGGCGCCTCTTTGTGGAATGTCGTTGCAGTACTTTCACGAAGAGACGCAGTGACACGGAGGAGACCTGTCCTGCTCGGCGTCTCGGCGCCTCCTTGTGGAATTAAACATTGTGGAATTACAGATCGAGCAGCAATCGCGCCGGATCCTCCAGCGCGTCCTTGATCGCCACGAGCGAGAGCACCGCCTCGCGGCCGTCGATGATGCGGTGGTCGTAGGACTGCGCGAGGTAGTTCATCGGGCGGACCACAATCTGCCCGTTCTCCACCACCGGTCGATCTTTCGTTGCGTGCACGCCGAGGATCGCCGACTGCGGCGGATTGATGATCGGCGTCGACAGCAGCGAGCCGAAAACGCCGCCGTTGCTGATCGTGTAGGTGCCGCCCGTCAACTCCTCGACGGTGAGCTTGCCTTCCTGGGCGCGGGCGCCGTACTCGGCGATCTGGCGCTCGATGTCGGCGATCGACATCTGGTCGGCGTCACGCAGGATCGGCACGACGAGGCCGCGCGGACTCCCCACCGCGATGCCGATGTCGTAGTAGCCGTGATAGACGATGTCGTTGCCGTCGATCGACGCATTGACAAGCGGAAATTTGCGCAGTGCATGGACGACCGCCTTCACGAAAAAACTCATGAAGCCGAGCTTGACGCCGTGCTCCTTCTCGAAGCGGTCCTTGTACCGGTTGCGCAGGTCGATGACCGGCTGCATGTTCACTTCGTTGAAGGTGGTGAGGATCGCCGCGGTCGACTGCGACTGGACGAGCCGCTCGGCCACGCGCGCGCGCAGCCGCGACATCGGCACGCGCTGCT